>JAJRXN010000392.1 GCA_024276295.1 Acidobacteriota bacterium | reverse complement strand
GGCACCGGGACCGGGCGGCCCGACTCGTCCCACAGGATCGGAAACGGCTCGCCCCAGTAGCGCTGGCGGCTGAACAGCCAGTCCCGCAGCTTGTACTGGATCCGCCCGCGTCCGAGGCCGCGCGCCTCGAGCCAGTGCGTGATCGTCGCCTTGGCGTCCGCGGTCGGCAGGCCGTCGAGCGACAGGTCGTCCCGGCTCGAGTCGATCGCGGTCCCTTCCCCCGTGAACGCCTCGCCGAAGGCGAGCGGGTCGCGCCGGTACGCCTCGGCCAATGCGCCGGAGTCGGCGCCGCCGAGCGTCTCCGGGGCGTGTTCGCGCAGCCACTCGTCATCCGGCAGGACGACCGGCCGGACCGGCAGGCCGAACGCCCGCGCGAACTCGAAGTCGCGCTGGTCGTGGGCCGGGACGGCCATGATCGCGCCGGTGCCGTAGCCCATCAGCACGTAGTCGGCGATGTACACCGGCACGGCCTCGCCGCTGGCCGGATTGACCGCACGGGCACCGGTCGGAACGCCGGTCTTGTCCTTCGTGTCCGCCTGGCGGGCGACGTCGCTCTTGCGCGCCGCCTCGCGGCGATAGGCCTCGACGGCGTCACGCTGCTCTTCGGTCGTGATCCGGTCGACGAGGGGGTGCTCGGGAGCGAGCACCATGTAGGTCGCGCCGAACAGCGTGTCGGGCCGCGTGGTGAACACCCGGATCGGCTCGTTCGAGCCGGTGACGCGGAACAGCGCCTCGGCTCCCTCGCTGCGGCCGATCCAGTTGCGCTGCAGCAGCTTGATCGGCTCCGGCCAGTCGACGAGATCGAGGTCGTCGAGCAGCCGGCCGGCGTAGGCTGTGATGCGGAGCATCCACTGGCGCAGGGGACGCCGGTAGACCGGGTGATTGCCCCTCTCCGAGCGCCCGTCGGCGGTGACCTCCTCGTTGGCCAGCACGGTGCCGAGCGCGGGGCACCAGTTGACCGGCACCTCGTCGACGTAGGCCAGACGCTGGCCGTCGAGGACATCGCGCCGGGCGTCGTCGTCGAGGTCGCTCCACGTGCGGGCTCCGGGCGTATCCGGAGCGACCAGCCCGCCGGCCTCGTCGATCCCCCAGCGCCCGTCGGCGAGTTCCTGCTCCAGCTCCTCGATCGGTCGTGCGCGGCGGCGGTCGGGATCGAACCAGCTTCCGAACAGCCGCAGGAAAATCCACTGGGTCCAGCGGTAGTAGGCGGGGTCGATCGTCGCGATCTCGCGGTCCCAGTCGTAGCTCAGCCCCAGCGCCTGGAGCTGTCGGCGCATCGTCTCGATGTTGCGCAGAGTGGTGACCCGCGGGTGGATTCCGTGCTCGATGGCGTACTGCTCGGCGGGGAGGCCGAACGCGTCGAACCCCATCGGATGCAGCACGTTGAAACCGCGCATCCGGCGGTAGCGCGCCACGATGTCGGTCGCGATGTACCCCAGCGGGTGACCGACGTGGAGGCCGGCTCCGGAGGGGTAGGGGAACATGTCGAGCACGTAGAACTTGGGCTGTCCCGGATCGAAGCCGGGATCTCCGGGGCCGGCGGTGCGGAAGGTCTTCTCCTCCGCCCAGCGGCGCTGCCACTTCGATTCGATCGCCCGGAAGTCGTAGCCGCCCATGGCGCGGAAGTATAGGGGCCCCGGCCCGAACCGCAACGCGATCAACGCTTTCCGGGGAGCGGGCCCGGGGGCCGATCCCGCCTTGCGACTTGTCGATCCGGACGGCGGGGGCTATCCTGCCCGCTTCGAACGACCGCCCGGGGCTCCGGCCGAGGGCGAGGAGCGACAGCCGTGGCCAAGAAGGGAAACCGCGTCAACGTGATCCTCGAGTGCACCGAGGCGCGATCCGAGGGGAAGCCCCCCTCGCGCTACACGACCACCAAGAACAAGAAGACCACGCCGGGGCGGCTCGAGAAGAAGAAGTACAACCCGTTCCTGCGCCGCCACACGCTGCACAAGGAAATCCGCTGAGCGACGCGGAGGGCATGATCATGGCCGAGACGATCTTCAGCCGGATCGTGCGCGGCGAGATCCCCTGCCACAGGGTCTACGAGGACGACCGAGTCCTCGCCTTTCTCGACATCGGGCCGCTCTCGCGCGGCCATACCCTGGTGATCCCCAAGGAACCGGCGGAGACCCTCGACCGGCTGTCCGACGAGTCGGCGGCGGCGCTCGGCCGCGTCCTGCCGCGCCTGGTCCGGGCGGTGATGGCGGCGACGGGAGCCCCGGCCTGCAACGTGCTCCAGAACAACGGGCGGGACGCGCACCAGGCGGTGATGCACGTCCACTTCCACATCATTCCGAAGTACCCGGACGGTTCGGGGCTCGGGATCACCTGGCCGGCCGGCCGGCTCGACGACGAGGAAGGCCGGCGGATGGCGGAGGCGATCCGCTCCCGCGTCGCGGGTGACTGAGACGGCAGGCGGTTTACGAGGTGGTCAGTCCGGCTCCCCGGGACCGTCCGTCGCGTAGTGTTCGCTTCCCGGAAACCTGCCGGCGCGGGCCCGCTCGAGCAGCTCCCGGGCGCGGGCCTCGTCGACCCGCTCGGCCTCGTCGACCAGCAGCACCGGGATGTCGTCGTCGATCCGGTACAGCAGCCTCGAAGCGGGACAGAAGAGGAAGCCGTCCTCCTCGAAGAGGATCAGCGGCCTGCGGGACTCCGGACAGACCAGGATCTCGTGCAGCCAGGATTCGATCGCCATCGTTGCCTCCAGGAGCCGGGCGCAACTTCGTGGTGCCGTGCGGCGAAGGTGTCATGATAGAGGCCGCAAGGGTCGCGGGGCCGTCTCCGCGGCCCCATGTTTATCATGACCGGCCGGCCGGAGCCGGACCGGCGATCAGGGTCCCGGTGAGGCAGGACTGCCGGACATGGCAGGGGCGGAGTCGATGAGCGAATCGTCCGCGATCGATCCCAACAGCGCGAGTCTCGAGTTCATCGAATCGCTGTACGCCGACTACCGTCGCAACCCGCAGTCGGTATCGGCGGAATGGCGGGCGTGGTTCGAGGAGCAGGAACGGAAGGAAGGCCGCCCGGGGCCGGCGCGGCTGGGACCGAGTTTCCGGCCGCGGAGCATCTTCAACCCGCGCTCCGGGAACGGCTCGGTCGTCGATCATGCCTCGCGGCTGCTCTCGGAAGAGGTCGTCCTGCAGGACCGGGTCGACCAGCTCATCCGGGCCTACCGGGTGCGCGGCCACCTGATCGCCCGGCTCGACCCGCTCGGCCTGCCGCGCGAACCGCAGCCGGAACTCGAGCCCGACTACTACGATCTGACCGAAGCCGACCTCGACCGGCCGTTCTCGAGCCGCTCGATCATGGGTGCGCCCGACGTGCTCACGCTGCGGGAGATCCTCGAGCGCCTGCGCCAGACGTACTGCCGGTCGATCGGCGTGCAGTTCATGCACATCGACGATCTCTACGTCAAGAACTGGCTGCTCGCGCGGATGGAAGGAACGCAGAACCGGCTGTCGCTGTCACGCGACGAGCAGATCCGGATCCTGCGCAAGCTGACCGACGCCGCGACGTTCGAGGAGTTCATCCAGAAGAAGTACCTCGGGGCGAAGCGCTTCTCGCTCGAGGGCTCCGAGAGCCTGATTCCGCTGCTCGACCTGGCGATCGAGAAGGCCGGCTCCCAGGGCGTCGAGCAGATCGTGATCGGCATGGCGCACCGCGGCCGCCTCAACGTGCTGGCCAACATCATCGGCAAGCGTCCGAGCCGGATCTTCCACGAGTTCGACGACCCGGATCCCGGGCTGCTGCTCGGCCGCGGGGACGTCAAGTACCACCTCGGCTACAGCGCGGACCACCGCACTTCCCGGGGCGACCGGGTCCATCTCTCGCTCTGCTTCAACCCGAGCCATCTCGAGTTCGTCAACCCGGTGGCCCAGGGACGCGTGCGGGCCAAGCAGGACCGGATGGGAGACATCGAGCGGCGCCGGGGGCTGTGCCTGCTGATCCACGGCGATGCCGCGTTTTCCGGCGAGGGCATCGTCCAGGAAACGCTCAACATGAGCGGGCTGGCGGGCTACACGGTCGGCGGGACGGTCCACGTGATCGTCAACAACCAGATCGGCTTTACGACCTCGCCCGAGGAGGCGCGCTCGACCCGCTACTGTTCGTCGGTCGGCCGGATGCTCCAGGTGCCGGTGTTTCACGTCAACGGCGAGGATCCGGAGGCGGTGGCCCAGGTCGTCGACCTCGCGCTGGAGTTCCGCGAGACGTTCCAGCGCGACGTGATCATCGACATGTGGGGCTACCGGCGTTACGGCCACAACGAAGGCGACGAGCCGTCGTTCACCCAGCCCGTGATGTACCGCGTGATCCGGCAGCACAAGAGCGTGCGCGAGGGCTATCTCGAACACCTCGAGGAACTCGGGGGCATCACGCCCGAAGAGGCCGAACGGATCGCTCTCGAGAGCCGCGAACGGCTCGAACAGGAACTCTCCGCGGCGCGCAGTCCGCTCTACAAGCCCAAGTCCGAGGCGCGGCGGGGCGTCTGGGCGCGGTACGTCGGCGGCGGGGAGGACAACGCCCCGGAACTCGACGACAGCGGACTGCCCCGGCGTCGGATCGCCGAACTGATGGAGGCGCTGACGCGGATTCCCGAGGACTTCACGCTGCACCCGAAGCTCGAGCGACTGATGCAGGCCCGCCGGGAGATGGGCCGTGGCGAGCGCCCGTTCGACTGGTCGGCCGCCGAAGCGCTGGCGATGGCGTCGCTGGCGGCGTCCGGCCAGCGCGTCCGGCTCTCGGGGCAGGACTGCGGCCGCGGGACGTTCAGTCAGCGGCACGCGATCCTCCACGACTACGAGACGGGGGGACGCTACGTCCCGCTCCAGCACGTCGCGCCCGAGCAGGCGCCGGTCGAGATCATCAACAGCCCGCTGTCCGAGGTCGGGGTTCTCGGTTTCGACTACGGATACAGCCTGGACTGGCCCGACGGTCTGATCGCCTGGGAGGCGCAGTTCGGCGATTTCGTCAACGTCGCGCAGGTGATCATCGACCAGTTCCTGGTCAGCGCCGAGGACAAGTGGAATCGCCTGTCGGGCCTCGTGATGCTGCTGCCGCACGGCTTCGAGGGACAGGGCCCCGAGCATTCCAGCGCGCGGCTCGAGCGGTTCCTCGAACTGGCGGCGGAGGACAACATCCAGGTCGCCCAGCCGTCGACCCCGGCGCAGTTCTTCCACCTGCTGCGCCGCCAGGTGCTGCGGGCTTGGCGCAAGCCGCTGATCGTGATGACGCCCAAGAGCCTGCTGCGCCACAAGCGGTGCATCTCGACGATCGAGGAGTTCGAGCGCGGGTCCTTCTCGCGGATCCTGCCGGACGCGCTGTCCGGACAGCGCAAGGTGCCGGTGCGGCGCGTGCTGCTGTGCAGCGGGAAGATCTACTACGACCTGCTCGAGCGGCGGGAGAAGCTCGGCCGCGAGGACGTCGCGATCCTCCGGCTCGAGCAGCTCTATCCGCTGCGCGACCGGGAACTCGGCCGGGCGCTCGAGCCCTATCCGGACCGGGTGCCGGTCTACTGGGTCCAGGAGGAGCCGGAGAACATGGGGGCGTGGCGGACGCTGCGCGTGCGGTTCGGCGATCGGCTGTTCGGACGCCAGCCGTTCCACGGCATCACGCGCAAGGCGTCGGCCAGCCCGGCGACCGGATCGATGGCAAGTCACGTGTACGAGCAGGAGGAGATCCTGCACAAGGCCTTCGCCTGAGGGAATCAGCGACAGGGAGGCGAACGGAGATGGCGGTCGAGCTGAAGGTGCCGTCGCTCGGTGAATCGATCACCGAGGTGATGATCGGCACGTGGTACAAGAACGAGGGGGATCTCGTCGCGCAGGACGAGGCGGTGGTCGAGATCGAGACCGACAAGACGACCGTCGATCTGCCGGCTCC
>JAJRXN010000391.1 GCA_024276295.1 Acidobacteriota bacterium | reverse complement strand
GCCAAGGAGCGCGTGCTGTCGTTCCGTGACCGCCACATGCAGTGGGATCCGAAGGGCCAACGCCCCGAGCTGTGGAACATCTACAACACGCGGCTCGGCAAGGGCGAGTCGTTCCGCGTCTTTCCGCTCTCGAACTGGACCGAGCTGGACGTCTGGCACTACATCTGGCGCGAGAAGATCCCGATTCCCGAGCTGTACTTCGCCCGCGAGCGCCCCGTCGTCCGGCGCGACGGGCTGTGGATCTACACCGGCGACATCATCAAGCCGCGTGCCGGCGAGAAGGTCGAGCGGCGCATGGTGCGCTTCCGCTCGCTCGGCTGCCAGCTCTGCACCGGCGCGATCGAATCGACGGCCACCACGCTCGAGGAGGTCGTCGCCGAGGTGATGACCCAGCGCAAGAGCGAGCGCGAGAACCGCGCCGTGGACAAGGACCGCGACGCGTCGATGGAAGACAAGAAGCGCGAGGGGTACTTCTGATGCGCGCCGCGGCCCGCGATGCGATCGAGCTGTTCGAGCAGGACCAGCACAAGGACCTGCTGCGCTTCGTCACCTGCGGCAGCGTCGACGACGGCAAGAGCACGCTGATCGGCCGGCTGCTCTACGAGTCGAAGGGGATCTACGAGGACCAGCTCGAGCAGGTCCGCTCCGCGTCGGCCCGGCGCACGGTCTCCCGCGAAGGGCTCGACCTGGCGCTGGTCACCGACGGCCTCAAGGCAGAGCGCGAGCAGGGAATCACGATCGACGTCGCCTACCGCTACTTCTCGACGCCGCGGCGCAAGTTCATCATCGCCGACACGCCGGGCCACGAGCAGTACACGCGCAACATGGCGACCGGCGCCTCGACCGCCGACCTGGCGGTGCTGCTGATCGACGCCAGCCAGGGCGTGCTGACCCAGTCGCGGCGCCACGCGTTCATCACGTCGCTGCTGCGGATTCCGCACGTCGTCGTGGCGGTCAACAAGATGGACCTCGTCGACTGGGACGAGCGGGTCTTCCGTCGCATCGTGGACGAGTTCGCCGGCTTCTGCGCACGCCTCGAACTGACCGACCTCCAGTTCATTCCGATCAGCGCGCTGGCGGGCGACAACGTCGTCCACCGCTCCGAGGCGATGGCGTGGTACGACGGCCCGACGCTGCTCGGCCACCTCGAGACGGTCCACATCGCCTCGGACCGCAACCTGATCGACCTGCGCTTCCCGGTGCAGTACGTCTCGCGCCCGTCGGCCGACTTCCGCGGCTACATGGGCACGCCCGCCTCGGGGATCGTCCGCCCCGGCGACGCGGTGCGTGTGCTGCCGTCGGGCGTGCGGGCGGTGGTCCGCGACGTGCTGGGCGGCGAGGGACCGCTCGACGAGGCGTTTCCGCCGCTGCCCTGCACGCTGACGTTGACCGAGGAGGTCGACGTCAGCCGCGGCGACCTGATCGTGCACGAGAACAACGTCCCGCGCGTCGACAACCACTTCGACGCGATGCTGGTCTGGATGGCCGAGACGCCGCTCGCGCTCGGCGAGCGCTACACGATCAAGCACCTGACGCGGATGATCCCGGGGCGCATCGCCGCGATCCGCTACCGCATGGACGTCAACACGCTGCACCGGCGGCCGGCCGAGCAACTCGGGCTGAACGAGATCGGCCGCGTGCTCGTCGAACTGGAACGGCCGACGGCGTTCGACGCGTACAAGCGCAACCGGCAGACCGGCGCGTTCATCATCATCGATCGCCTGACACACAACACGGTCGGCGCGGGGATGATCCTCGACCGCTCGCCGGGCGAGCTGAGCGTCAGTCCCCAGGAGCTGGTGCGGTCGGTGCGCTCGCGCGAGGTGACGCGCCGCGGCGGACAGGTCACCCCCGACGAGCGGCGCGCGCGCTTCGGCCACGGGCCGGCGACCGTGTGGCTGACGGGGCTGGCCGGCGCGGGCAAGACGTCGATCGCCTACGCGCTCGAGCGGCGACTGTTCGACCGCGGCGTGACCTGCACGGTGCTCGACGGCGAGAACGCCCGCCTCGGCCTGAGCCTCGACCTCGGCTTTTCGGCGCG
>JAJRXN010000390.1 GCA_024276295.1 Acidobacteriota bacterium | reverse complement strand
GACGTCTCCCGCAGCATCGTGGCGCTGATCGACCTGCAGGGCAAGCTGATGGAGATGATCCACCGCCCCCGGCTGGTGGTCGAGGCCACCGGGCGCCTGATCGGCCTGGCCGGGATGTTCGGCGTTCCGGTCGTGCTCACCGAGCAGTATCCCGAGGGACTCGGGCCGACGCACCCCGAAATCCGTGCGGCGTTCGATCGGCTCGAAGTGCCGAAACGCGAGTTCTCCAAGGTCAGTTTCGGCTGCTGCGGCGATCCGAGCTTCGAGCAGGCGCTCGCCGAGCTGCGCCCCGGCATGGCTCCGGAGCGGCGGCAGATCGTCGTCGCGGGGATCGAGGCCCACATCTGCGTGATGCAGACGGTGCTCGAGCTGCTCGCGTCGGGGCACGAGGTCTTAGTCTGCTGGGAGTGCGTCAGCGGACGGGGCGAGGAATACCGGCGGCACGCCCTCGAGCGGATGGCGCAGGCCGGGGCCCGGATCACGAATCACGAATCGGTGGGGTTCGAGTGGGCGCGCGACAAGGACCACCCGGCGTTCCGGTCGATGAATCGTCTGTTCCGTCAGGGACAGCCCGGGTGAGCGGCTCGAGCGGGTAGTCCTCGATCGCCAGTCCCGAGCCGGGCAGTTCCTGCAGCCGGCGCCAGGCCTCGGTCACCCGGAGCTGCCGTCGCCGGAACGCGCCGTCACGCCAAGCCAGGCGCTCGGCGCTCCCTTCCGGGTCGAAGCGCTCGTCGGCGATGTAGCGGGCCAGCTCCGGGACGCACGCGACGTGCGCCTCGGGCTCGTCGTGGAGCTGGTCGAAGCCGACCTCGCCCAGGACGAAGCGCAGGTAGAGGGCGCTCTCCGTGACGTCCTGGACGTAGCGCCCGCAGACGCGGCAGAAGTAGCCTTGGTGGCAGCCGGTCATCGGCGGTCTCCGCGCGGCGCTCAGGGGCAGGGAGACGCGGAGGTCGCGCGTTCCGTGCCGTCGCTCCTCGATCCGTACGGACCTTCTCCGGCCTCGTTGCGTGCGACGATGAGCAGGCCGCGGTCGTCGGGCAACGAGGCCAGTACGGCGGACGTGCCCGAGCCGAGATCGGCCTCGCAGGCCGGATCGACCGGCACGCCGAGCAGCGTGCGGTAGAGCACGTAGCCCGTCGGGCTGCCGCCGTCCGGCGGAGCGGACCATTCGAGCAGGTAGCCGCCCGGATCCTTCGAGATCGTCAGCGGCCGGCCGGAACCGGCCGGGCTGGAGGCCTCGCCCGGAGCGACCGGGCCGACTGGCTGGCAGACGTGGCTGGTCGATTCGAGCGTCACGTCGTCGATCCACCAGCCGGCATCGGAGACCGACGTGTCGGTGGCGAATCGCCAGCGCAGCCGGACGTCGGTTCCGGCGAGCGAGTCGAGGTCGACGCGGACCTCCTCCCACGCGCCGTGGTCGCCCGACCACGCCTCGCGTCCCGCGAGCGGGGAGCTGTAGCCGGTGTCGATCGTCGAAGTGTAGCCGCCGGTCGTGATCAGCGGGCCGGCGTCCTGCCACGGCCCGCCGTTCGCGCTGTACTCGAGCACGCCGCCGTCGTAGTTGTTTTCGGCGTTGATCCGGTGCCAGAACCGCAGCTCGGTCTCGGCCGGCAGTGCGGGCTGCTCGGCGAGAACCAGCCGCGAGTCGCTGACGGTGTCGATGTCGGCGACGAACCAGCTCCGGGTCGGGCTGCGGGCGTCGGTGCCGACGACCTCCCACGGGTTGTTGCCCGTCGCGGTCTCGACGGTCCAGTCCGTCGTCGCGCCCTCGACGTCGTCGAAGAACAGCGTGTCGACGACCGGCGTTCCGGTCGGGACGGTGAACTCCGACGTCCACGTGCCGGGATCCTCGGTCGCGTTCATCGTCAGCGTCAGCGCGATCGGTTCGCCGCACGGATGGGCCGGGTCGGTTTCCAGCGTGTAGTGCGGCGGCTGCGAGCGGCGGACCGCTCCGGCCGGAATGTCGGGATACGCCGCGACGTCGTCGACCAGCGTGACGAGCGGCATGGTCGTGGTCAGCGTCCCCGTGACGTTCGTCGCCGCCAGCGTGCCGCTGTTGCGCACGTCGAGCTGGAGCACGAAGCGTTCACCCGGATCGACGATCCCGTCGCCGTTCCCTTGGCTGTCGTCGACGAGCTGGCCGTCGTAGAGGAGGTTCGGCTTCGGAACCTGGCAGGTCGCCCAGTCGAGCCCGTCTTCGGCCACCTTCCCGCTGCCGCCCGGATCGAGCCAGGCGCTCAGCCGGGTGGCGGGCGTTCCTCCGCCGTCCCAGGAGACCGACAGCTTGCCGAACTCGTCGTACGTCAGGCTCGTGCACGAGGCGGTGCCGCCGTGGAGCTGGCCGACGATCCGGTGGGCGGGATCGAACAGCGGCGAGCCGGACGAGCCCGGCTCGGTCGTGCCCTGCTCCCACTCGGTGACGCGCCAGTGGTCGGGCCCCCAGTTCTGGCCGTCGACGAGCGGGTCGGCGTTGTAGGAGATCTTCTTCTCGTCGTTGCTGGGGTGGTGGATGCACCACGACTCCGCCGCCGGCGACGAGCTGCGGGACCAGCCGTTGTAGTACGCCTGGTACGCCTCCGGCGGGTCGGCGTCCATCTCGAGCAGCGTGAAGTCCGAGGGGGACCAGGTCGCCACGAGCTGCGAGCCGGAGAGCGTCTGGTCGGTCGGGGGTGTTCCCGCATCGCACTCGGGACGCTCGAAGTTGAACTGGAACACCGTCGAGGCCGCCTTCGAGGCGCCGGACACGCAGTGGTTGGCGGTCAGCACGTAGTTCCGGCAGTCGCGGTCGGTGGTCGCGATCAGCGAACCGGTGCAGTAGCCGCTGCCGCCGCTGAGCAGGTTGACCACGCCGCGCTTCTCGTTCTGCCAGTCGGCGCCGAGCGGGCAGTTGACGTCGATGTTGCACGCGCCGGCGTCGACGCCGGGACGGTCACCGAGACCTCCCCACGGCTCGTAGCCGTGCGAGACCGTACCGAGATGGATGTTGGGCGTCTTGCCACCCAGCGCCTTGGGCCACCGCAGTTCGACGATCGCGGTGTCGCCGGCGACCGGCGGCGGCCAGAGCTGTCCGTGCCGCCGCACGTCCGCGGCGGTGTAGGGCCCGTGCACGGTGGTCCGGTCCGGGTCGTAGACGAGCAGGCTCGCTCCAGGCGGGATCCGGAACGTTCCGAAGCCGAGGGCCAGCCACAGCGCTCCGGGAGAGCGCACGGCGACGCGCCAGACCCGGCCGCCGGCGCCGTCGTCGCCCCGGCGCCCGAAGCGGTCCGGCGCGATGTCGCTCTTCATCGGGAAGCCGACGCGCGTCGGCACGATGCCGAGCCCCTCGACGAGCCGGTCCTGGGCGCGCAGGGCTTCGACGTCCACCGGGGGCGCCGTCCAGGTCGGCAACCCGCCGGTTTCCTGGCTGCCGGCGGCGGGCGGGGGCGCCTGCCCGGATGCTGGTCCCGCCGCCAGCGCGAGCAGCAGGGCGAGGGTGATTCGCAGGAAGCTCTTCGTCGGCATCGCGTCACGGTCTCCCGGCCGGCCGCCCGGCCAGCTTCAGAAGTTACCCGATCGGCCGCCGCCGGGCCGCACGGATCGTCCGTCGCCGCGACGGGCCGTCGCAGGGGGCATCAGGCATAATCCGGAAGGGGCCGGCGGTCCTGCCGCCGCCCCGCGCCGGGAGGATCGGACGATGGCGATCGCTGCACGCAGTCCCGAGGAGATGTTCGAGCGCCTGTCGGCCATGCTCGGCGATCTCGTGCCGGAGTTCGAGCTGCGCGAGAAGGCGCGGCTGGCCTTTGAGATCAACCGGCTCAAGGAGGAGCGCGGCGCGATCATCCTCGGTCACAACTACATGGAGCCGGCGCTCTACCTCTCGGTGCCGGACATCGCCGGGGATTCGCTCGAACTCGCGCGCCAGGCGGCGAAGACCGAACGCGATCCGATCGTGTTCTGCGGCGTCCGGTTCATGGCCGAGACGGCCAAGATCCTCAACCCCGACCGGACGGTGCTGCTGCCGGCGGCACGCGCCGGCTGCTCGCTCGCGGAGAGCATCACGGCAGACGACGTCCGCGCGCTCCGCGCCCG
>JAJRXN010000389.1 GCA_024276295.1 Acidobacteriota bacterium | reverse complement strand
TCTCGACCTCCCCGGCCCTTCTGGCCCACGCTTCCAGAAGAACCCATCTCTCTGCCATGCAGGATTATACGAGCATCGGTGGGCACGCACCATCGAGGTTGCTCCGGACCGCGGACCCGGGATCGGCCGACCCGCAGCTCGCGCGACCTGCGGCATGCCTCCCCTCTCGCATCCTCCCGCACCGTGGATTCTTGCACAGATGGGCTGCACTGGAAACCGCCCGGCGGTCCGTCAACCAAGGTTCATCCGTCCGACGGGCCGCGCCGCCCGGCCCCGCCGCCGAACGTCTCGGTCAGCCAGCCGACGGCCCGCTCGAGCGCCTGTCCCCGATGCGAGACACGGTGCTTTTCGACGGGGAGCATCTCGGCGAAGGTCCTGTCCATCGGCGGATGGTAGAAGATCGGGTCGTAGCCGAAACCCTCGGCCCCGGCCGCTTCCAGGGCGATCCGCCCCTCGACCGTCCCCTCGAACGCCTCGAGGATCCGCCCGCGGCGCGCCACCGCCAGCACGCAGACGAACCGCGCCGTCCGCCGCTCCCACGGCACGTGCTCCATCCGCCTCAGGATCAGCCGGATCCGGTCCTCGTCGGTGGCGTGCGGCCCGCCGAGACGCGCCGAGCGCACCCCGGGCTCGCCTCCGAGGGCGTCGACGACCAGTCCGCTGTCGTCCGCCAGCACGAGGCAGTCGACCAGCCGGCTGTAGAACAGCGCCTTCTTGCGCGCGTTGTCCGCGAATGTCCGCCCGTCTTCGACCGGGTGCCCGAGCCCCTCGATCACCTCCGGCTCGAGCATCCGGAACACCCGCCGGTCGATCAGCGCCTCGAACTCCCGCACCTTGCCCGGATTGCGCGTCGCCAGCAGCAGCGGGATCCGGTCGTCCCCCTCGGGGGCGATCAGGTGCCGCCGCGGCTGGACCGGCCGCGAGCGGGCCCGCGCCGGCGGCCGAGGCCGGCTGTCGCGCCCGGCCACCGGGCTACCCCTCCCCGAGCAGGCGCGGGAGCCGCTCGCCGAGCGCCTCGCGCTGGATCACGTCGAGCCGGTCGAGCCCGACGTCCGCCAGGTCGAGCAGCTCGTCGAGCCGCCGCCGCTCGAACGGCGACTGTTCGGCCGTGCCCTGGATCTCGACGTAGCGCCGCCCTCCGGTCCGCACGACGTTGAGGTCGACCTCGGCCGCCGAGTCCTCCTCGTACGCCAGGTCGAGCAGCGCCTCGCCGGCGACGATCCCGCACGAGACGGCGGCGACGGTGTCGAGCAGCGGCCGCCCGCGGAAGCCGCGCTCGCCGCCGAGGCCGTCGATCGCCAGCGCCAGCGCCACGAACCCCCCGGTGATCGACGCGCAGCGCGTGCCTCCGTCGGCCTGCAGCACGTCGCAGTCGACGGTGATCGTCCGCTCGCCGATCTGCCTGCGGTCGACGACGGCGCGCAGCGCGCGGCCGATCAGCCGCTGGATCTCGTACGTCCGTCCCGACGGGCGCGAGCCGGCCCGCTCGCGCGCCGAACGCTCGGAGGTCGCCCGCGGCAGCATCGAGTACTCGGCGGTCACCCAGCCCTCGCCGCGCCCGTGGAGGAACGGCGGCACGCGGGCGTCGACCGAGGCCAGGCACAGCACGTGCGTTCCTCCCGCGCGGACCAGGCACGAGCCCTCCGCGTAGCGGTTGACGCCGATCTCGATCGAAAAGGGCCGCAGCTCGTCCCGTGCGCGGCCGGTCGCCCTGACGCTCATCGCTCGCCTCGACGCCCGGCGCCGCCGCGTGGCGGTGCGGGCGCCGGACAGTCTGCCCGATCCGGACGGGAGGGGCACCTCCGCGCGCGCGGCGACGCGCTACGTCCCGAGCGCGACCTCCTCGAGCCGCTCGATCGGCGCCCCGAGGAACCGCCCGGCGACCTCGGCGAACGCGCCGCCGGCGTCGGTGACGAAGCAGCGGTCCGGCTCGCCCCGCCCGGCCCGCTCGAGCGCCGCGCTGCGCTGCTCGGCGACCGCCGCCACCGCCTCGGCCGAGTCGACCAGCGTGACCTCCGGTCCCATCACCCGCCCGATCACGCCGCGCAGCAGCGGATAGTGCGTGCAGCCGAGCACGACGGTGTCGACGCCGGCCTCGATCAGCGGCGCGAGGTAGCGCTCGGCCGCCAGCCGCGGGACGTCGCCGTCGGTCCAGCCCTCCTCGGCCAGCGGCACGAACAGCGGGCACGCCCGCGAGACGACGACCAGTCCGTCGCGTGCCGCCCGCAGCCCGGCGCCGTAGGCGTCCGAGCGGATCGTCGCCGGCGTGCCGATCACGCCGATCCGGCCGCGGCGGGTCGCCTCGAGCGCCGCGGCGACGCCGGGCCGCACGACGTCGAGCACCGGGCCGGGGAACCCGCTCTCGACGACGTCGAGCGCGACGGCCGAGACGGTGTTGCAGGCGACGATCAGCCCCTCGACGCGCCGGCGCCGGAAGAACTCCGCCGCCTCGGCGGCGTAGCGCCGCACCGTGGCCACCGAGCGGATGCCGTACGGCACGCGGGCGGTATCGCCGAGGTACGTCAGGTGCGCCTCCGGCAGCCGGGCCCGCAGCGCGCGGACGACGGTCAGCCCGCCGACGCCCGAGTCGAAGACGCCCCAGCTCACGGGGCCGCGTCCGTCGCCGCGGCACGCAGCTCGCTGGCCAGCGGCCACTCGCGGCCGGTGAAGGTCCGCCGCAGGTCTACGTGCCCCGCCAGCGAGCGCCGCGCCTCGCCGTCGACGACGAACCCGACGCGCCGGACCTCGTCGAGCCCCTCGACCAGCGAGCGTGCGAGGCAGGCGACCACACCCTGCTCGGTGTCCGAGCCGGTGATGCGCGGGATCGACTCCGAGGCGAGGTCGACCCACATCGTGCCGTCCGGCGCGAGGTGGACGTCGCGCACGCGCACGCCGTGCGGCGCCGGTGCGACGCCGCGCGGGGCGTCGGCGACGCCGTCGATCACGAGCTGGGCGATCTGCCGGCCGCGGTCGGCCGGACTGCCGAACCAGACGATCTGCCCGAGGCTCGGGACCAGCGCGAAGGCGTCGGTCGCCGCGCGGCGGTAGATCGTCACCGGGCGCGTCTCGACCGGGAGCGCTGGCTCCTCGCCGGCCGAGGCCCGCGGCGGGGCCGCGGGTGCGGAGCGGGCGTCCGCGGACTGCGGCGGCCCGGCGGGCGCGGCCTCGTCCGCTGGCGACGGGGTCTCCGAAGGCGACGCGCCGAAACCGGTCACCGCGACCCACAGGAACAGCCCGCCGAGCAGTGCGCCGACCGCCGCCCCGGCGAGGATCGCGGTCGTGCGGCTCACCGCATCCGCTCCGGAAGCGTCCGGCCGGCGGCACGGACGCGCTCGCGGTAGTCCTCGATCGCGCGCGCGAGGGTGTCGGCCAGCCGGCCGCGGTAGGCCGGATCGGCGAGCAGCCGCTCCTCTTCGGGATTCGACATGAAGCCGGTCTCGATCAGCACCGCGGGGCAGGTCGCGCCGACGAGCACCCGGAACGGCGCCTGGCGCACGCCGCGGTCGCGCAGCCCGAGCGCCGCGTCGAGCCGCTGCTGGATCGTCGCCGCCAGTTCCGCACTCGCCTCGAGGTACTCGACCTGCGCCAGGTCCCAGAGAATGAGCGGGAGTTCGTCGTCGCCGACGCGGCCGTCGAGGCCGCTGCCGGCGGCGTCGTTCTCGAGCGCGGCGAGCGTGCGCGCCGCGTCGTCGGTCGCCTCGCGCGAGAGGATGTACGTCTCGGCACCGCGGGCGCGCGTCCAGCGCGAGGCGTTGACGTGCAGCGAGACGAACAGGTCGGCGCGGGCCTCGTTGGCGATCCCGGCGCGCTCGTCGAG
>JAJRXN010000388.1 GCA_024276295.1 Acidobacteriota bacterium | reverse complement strand
TCGGCGATCTGCTCGGCGACACGGAACACCGCGCTGACGTCGGCCCGCCCCCGCCGGTCCTGCGGCGTGCCGACCGCGATGAACAGCACGAGGTTCTCGCGGACCGCCTGCTCGAGGTCGGTCGTAAAGCGGAGCCGGCCCGCGGCGCGGTTGCGGCCGACCAGCGTCTCGAGCCCCTGCTCGTAGATCGGGATCTCGCCGGCCTCGAGGGCGGCGATCTTCCGCTCGTCGACGTCGATGCAGGTCACCGTCGTCCCGAACTCGGCGAAGCAGGCTCCCGACACCAGCCCGACGTAGCCGGTACCGATCAGCGCGACGTTCATGGTGCTGCCCCCCGGCCCCCGCGGAACCAAGCCACGTAGCGGCGGATTCCCTCCTCGACGGGGACCTGCGGATCGTAACCGAGTTCCTCGCGGGCCCGCGAGATGTCGGCCCAAGTCGCCGGCACGTCGCCCGGCTGCTCCGGATGACGCTCGATCTCCGGCGTCACGCCGAGTTCCGCGGCGATCAGCTCGATCAGCCGGGCCAGCGTCGTCGTCGCCGACTCGCCGAGGTTGTAGATCCGGTAGCCGCGGCCGCGGTCGAGCGCCGCCAGCACGCCGTCGACGATGTCGTCGATGTACGTGTAGTCGCGGCGCGAGCCGCCATCGCCGTACATCGGCACGGGGCGCCCCTCGGCCAGCCGGCGGGTGAAGGCGGCGATCGCCATTTCCGGCCGCTGGCGCGGCCCGTAGACGGTGAAGAACCGCAGTCCGATCATCGTCATTCCGAACAGCCGGGCGTAGACGTGCGCCTGCAGCTCGTTGGCCTTCTTGGTCGCTGCGTACGGCGAGACCGGATGGTCGACCGGGTCGTCCTCGGCGAACGGCAGCTTCTCGTTGCCGCCGTAGACGCTCGAACTCGAGGCGTAGATCACGCGCGTCACCCCCGCCGCCCGCGCCGCCTCGAAGACGACCGCCGACCCGCGCACGTTGACGTCGGCGTACAGCTCCGGATCGACCAGCGAGGGCCGCACCCCGGCGCGCGCCGCCAGGTGCACCACCGCCGTCACGCCGTGGTCGGTCAGCAGCCGGTCGAGCAGCGCCCGCTCGCGCAGGTCGCCCTCGACCAGGTGAAAGCGGGGGTGCCCGAGCGCCGCACGGAGATTCGCCCGCTTGAGCGCCGGATCGTAGAACGTGTCGAAGTTGTCCAGCCCGATCACGGCATCGCCACGGGCGAGCAGCCGCTCGGCGACGTGCGAGCCGATGAAGCCTGCGGCACCGGTGACCAGCACCGTCGCGCCGGTCTGCTCCCGACTCACAGCTTGTAGACCCGGGGCGAATCCGTCCCGAGCCGCTTCGTCGCGTTGCGGGTGTCGAAGACCAGCGGCGCGTGGGTGACGACCAGTTCGTAGTCGACCCCGGTGTGATCGGTCAGGATCAGCACGACGTCGTGTTCGGCGATCGCCTCGGCCGTCAGCGGCACCGGCTCGACCGGCGTGCCGTCGAGGCTGAACCGCGGGACGTTCGGATCGTGGTACGTCAGCTCGACGCCCCGTTCGGCGAGCAGCGTCATCACGTCGATCGCCGGCGACTCGCGCGTGTCCGCGCAGTCCCGCTTGTAGGTGATGCCGAGCACCATCACGCGCGTGCCCTTGAGTGGCATGCCGCGATCGTTGAGCAGCTCGGCCAGCCGCTGGACGACGTGCAGCGGCATCGAGCGGTTGATCTCCGAGGCGAGGTCGATGAACCGCGTGAAGTAGTTCAGCGAGCGCAGCTTCCAGCTCAGGTAGTGCGGATCGATCGGAATGCAGTGCCCGCCGAGGCCGGGCCCGGGGTAGAACGCCATGAAGCCGAACGGCTTGGTCGCGGCGGCGTCGATGATCTCCCACACATCCAGGTCGAGCTTCTCGCAGATCACCGCGATCTCGTTGACCAGGCCGATGTTGATCAGCCGGAACGTGTTCTCGAGCAGCTTGACCATCTCGGCGGCGCGGGCCGAGGAGACCGGGTGCACCGCCGGGATCGCCCGCCGGTAGACCTCGGCGGCGACCTTCGAGCAGGCCGGCGTCACGCCGCCGAGCACCTTGGGCGTGTTCTCCGTCTTGTACTTCGGGTTGGACGGATCGACGCGCTCGGGGGAGAACGCGAGGAACCAGTCGCGGCCGACCTCGAGCCCGCGCTCGGCGAGCTGCGGGAGCACGGCCTCTTCGGTCGTCCCCGGATAGGTCGTCGACTCGAGCACGATGAGCTGACCGCGGCGCAGGCGGCCGGCGATCTCCGAGGTCGCGCTGAGCACGTAGGAGATGTCCGGATCGAGCGTCTTGCGCAGCGGCGTCGGCACGCAGATCAGGATCACGTCCATCTCGGCGAGCCGGTCGAAGTCGGTCGTCGCCGAGAGCCGTCCGGCCTCGACCTGCGCGCGGACCTGCGCGTCGGTCACGTCGCCGATGTAGCTCCGGCCCTCGCTGATCGTGTCGACCTTGCGCTGGTCGACGTCGAAGCCGGTCACGTGGTATCCGCCGCGGCAGAACACCTCGGCCAGCGGAAGGCCGACGTAGCCGAGGCCGATCACGCCGATCTCGAGCACGCCCTGCTCCAGCCGCCGCAGCAGCTCGCTCGCAGCCTCGGGCATCACTTCGCTCTGGGTCATCTCGTCTCCGGTCGGTCGGCGGATTCCGCCCCCGGCCCCCCGGCCGGAAGGCTGGCGTTCCTGCCCGCGGGTCAATATGACCCCAAGCCGGAGGGCTTTCCAGCCGAAGTCTCCTCGCCGGCCCCGCGTTCCCGGGCGGTCGCCTTGCTGCCCTTGCGGTAGTAGCGACGCAGCATCCAGCTCGCAAACCGGCTCTCCCGCACGCCGCGGATCAGCTTCTGCGCATCGTCGTGCAGCGTCCGGTCGTTGACCAGCAGGCCGAGCGTCCCCTCCCCCTCGTCGATCTTCCGCGTGATCGACGCCAGGTGCGCCAGCGATTCGTCGAGGTTGCTCGCGATCCGCTCGCCCAGCTCGTCGTCGCCGATCAGCCGGCCCGCCAGCCCCTCCCCGCCCTCGAGCCGATCGGACAGGTTGCGCAGGGCCGTCGCGACCCTGCCCAGGTCGGCGACCAGGGTGTCGGCCTGGCCGGCAGCGGTCATCTGGCCGAAGACGCCTTCGCCGCGCGCCAGCCGCTCGGTCGTCTCGCGCAGCCCCGCGATCGCCGCGGCAAGGTCGGCGGTCACCTGGTCGGCGTACCGGCCGTCGGAGATCATCCGCCCGACCAGCCCTTCGCCCCGGGCGAGCCGGCGCAGCAGCACCTCCGCCTCGGAGAGCGTGGCGACCGCCTTGTCGAGCCCCTCGCGGCCGAAGTCTGGAT
>JAJRXN010000387.1 GCA_024276295.1 Acidobacteriota bacterium | reverse complement strand
TCCCGCCGGGCCCGGCCGAGCGCCTGCTCCTCGGCACGTGGAGCGCTCTGTCCGGGCTGGCCGGCACCGCGCTGGCCTTGCGCCGGGGGCTGCTTCCGGCGCGCCGTTCCGCCCGGGCCGACCTCTCCGAGCGGCTGGCGCGTGCGCCGCTGCCGGTCACCGACGGGCTGTGGCTGCACGCCGCCTCGATGGGCGAGGTCTCCGCGCTCGGTCCGCTGCTCGATCGGCTCGCCGCCCGCGCCCCCGGCCTGCCGCTGCTGCTGACCGCGTCGACGGTCACCGGTCGCGCCCGCGCCGCGTCACGCACCGGAGCGCCGGCGGTGCTCGCACCGCTCGATGCGCCGGGTATCGTCCGGCGCTTCCTCGACCGGGCCCGGCCGCGGGCCCACGTCGTGATCGAGACCGAACTGTGGCCCGTCCGGCTTCGCGCGCTCGCAGCGCGCGGGATCCCGGCGGCGCTGGTCTCGGCCCGGATCTCGCCCGAACGGCTCTCGCGCTATCGCCGCGCCCGGGCGCTCTATGCACCGCTGCTCGCGCGTTTCGCATGGATCGCTCCCGCCAGCGACGCCGACGCCGAACGCCTGGTCGCCCTCGGCGCTCCCCCCGACCGCATCGCCGAGACCGGCAACCTCAAGTGGGACGCCGCTCCGACTCCGGCGCCGGAAGCCGACCTGGACGCGCTGCGCAGCCAACTCGGTATCGGTGCCGACCGACGGTGGATCGTCCTCGGCAGCGTTCATCCGGGAGAAGCGGGGCCGATCGCCCGCGCCATCCGGGCCCGCCGCGGCGCCGCGCCGGCCGGACTGCTCGTCGCCCCGCGCCACCCGAGACGCTTCGAGCAGCTCGCGCGCGAACTCGAGGCGGCCGGCTGCCCGCCCTGGCTCGCCTCGCAGGGGCCGGCTCCCTCCGACCGGCTGACGATCCTCGTCGACCGGATGGGCCTGCTCGCACGGCTCTACGCGCTGGCCGACGCCGCGCTGCTCGGCGGGACGCTGGTGCCGGTCGGCGGCCATTCGCCGCTCGAGGCCGCCGCCGCCGGGTGCCCGCTCGTCGCCGGACCCCACACCGGCCATCAGCGCGATCTCGTCGAACCGCTCGAACGGGCGGGAGCCCTCGTGCGGGTGGCGGACGCCGAGCAGGCGGCCGCGGCGCTGATGCGCTGGATCGACGATCGCCCGGTCCGCGCGCGGGCCGGCCAGGCGGCCCGAGCGGAGGTCGAGCGGCGCCGCGGGCTGGCCGATCGGCTCGCCCTGCGGGTACTGGAGATGCTGCCGTGAGTCCGCGCCGCCTGCGGCCCGTGCCGGCGCTCGCGCCCCTCGGCCGACTGTGGCTCGGCCTCGCCCGGCTGCGCAACGCGCTCTACGACAGCGGCCTGCTCGCCAGCCACGACGTCGGGCCGCCCGTCGTCTCCGTGGGAAACCTCACGGCGGGAGGGACCGGCAAGACGCCGGTCGTCGCCTGGCTCGCCCGGCATCTCGGCACATCCGGTCTGCGCGTCGCGATCGTCTCGCGAGGATACGGCGGTCGCCCGCCGACGGCCGTCTGGCTCGTCGACGCGGACCCGACGCGCATGCGGGAGACCGTCGCCGCCGCCGGCGACGAGCCGACGATGCTCGCGGTCCAGCGCGTGGCCGCGATGGTGATCGTCGGACGCGACCGCGTGGCCGCGGCGCGGCTGGCGGCCGAACGCGGCGCCGGAGTGATCCTGCTCGATGACGGATTCCAGCACCGGCGGCTCGCCCGCCGGCTCGACATCGTCCTGGTCGACCACGGCGATCCGCTCGGAGGGGCGCGCGGCCTGCCCGCCGGCCTGCTGCGCGAGCCGCCGGCCGGACTGCGCCGCGCGGACCTCTGCCTCGTCACGCGCTGCCCCGCCCCGCTGGCCGCACTGCACCGCCCGCTGGCCGCGACCGAGATCCCGGCTCCCCTGCAGGCCGCGCTCGGCGACACCGTTTCCGGTACGCCGCCCGTCTTCGCCGTCCGGTTCGCTCCGCGCGCGGTGGTCCTGCCTTCGGGTGAGCAGGTCGCACCGGACACGCTTCGCGACCGCCGCCTGCTGCTCGTCTCGGGCATCGCGGGGCCGTCG
>JAJRXN010000386.1 GCA_024276295.1 Acidobacteriota bacterium | reverse complement strand
GCCGCGGGACGCCCGCGACCACGTCCAGCCGCGCCGCACCGAGCGGGATCGTCGCCACGCCGATGTCGTAGCTCCGTTCGCCGAGGTTCTCGAACCGGTCCGTCAGGACTTCGTCCGGCATCGCGGGAAGCCCGGGCAGCGCCGGAGGGGTCGGAAACGAATGATGCGCGATCTCGCCGTCCGCGATCACCGCCACCGGCACCCGCAGGTCACGGCTCGTTTCGGTCACGAACAGCCGCCCGGCGAGCACGGCCCCCCGGACCCAGCCGATGCGCGTTCCGTACAGCTCGACCGGAACGTCCCGCAGCACCGCGACGTCACCGCCGACCCGTGCGAGCAGCGGGCCGTGCTCGGCGGCGCCGATCTCCGGCAGGCCGTGGCCGAGGATCACCGTCGCCAGCGGTGACGACCACGCGAACATCCTGCCGGACGGATCGCCGACGACGACCATGCTCCCCGCGAGTTCCGGCTCGAACGATGCCAGCCCCTTGAGCAGACCGGAACGGCTGCGATCGGTCAGCGCCTCGCGGATCTCGCCCGACGCCGCGATGGCGCGGAACGTGGCGAATCCGCGCTCGATCCGTTCGGCCAGCAGCAGTCGCGTGACCCCGGCGAGGCGCCGGGCCATCTCGCGGTTCGCCTCGTCGAGCCGCCGGCGGTCGTGCCGCGCGACGAGCGCCAGCGCGATCGCCAGCGCGACCGACACCGCCAGCGCGACGACGACCAGCGTGCCGATCGTGCGGCGCGGGGCAGGCGTTCCGCGATGGGCGGGCGAGCCGTCACTCACGGGGCGTCCGTCTCGCCGGCGCCGTACTGCGCCAGCTTGCGGTAGAGCGTCGCCTGCGAGATCCCGAGCCGCGCGGCGGCCTCCTTGCGGTTGCCGCCGCAGCGCTCGAGCGTCGCGAGGATCAGCACGCGCTCGGCATCGCGGAGCGTCATGTCGGCGGTGATCTCGATCGCGCCGGTGCCGGTCGTCGTGCCGGCGCGCAGGCGGTCCGGAAGATCGGTGGCGGTGATCTCGGGACCCTCGGCCAGCGTGACCGCGCGCTGGAGGACGTTCTCGAGTTCGCGGACGTTGCCCGGCCAGTCCCAGGCCCGCAGGACGGCCACGGCGTCGGCCGACAGGCCGCGCAGATCGTCGCGGCCCTGCCGCTCGCGCTCCCGGTCGAAGAAGTGACGTGCCAGCAGCAGCACGTCGTCGCCCCGGCTCCGCAGCGGGGGGATCTCGATCGGGATCACGTGCAGGCGGTAGAACAGGTCCTCGCGGAACCGCCCTTCGCGGACCTCCTGCTCGAGATCGCGGTTGGTTGCGGCGATCACGCGCACGTCGACGTGCCGCGGCTGGGATTCGCCGAGCCGCTGGACCTCGCCGGTCTGCAGCACGCGCAGCAGCTTCGTCTGCAGCTCCTGCGAGATCTCGCCGATCTCGTCGAGGAACAGCGTCCCTCCGCCCGCCTCCTCGAAGAAGCCGTGCCGGTCCTTGACCGCGCCGGTGAACGCGCCGCGCACGTGACCGAAGAGCTGCGCTTCGAGCAGCGTCGCCGGAATCGCCGCACAGTGGACCTTGACCAGCGGACGGTCGGCCCGGCGCGAGAGTTCATGGATCGCGTCGGCGATCACCTCCTTGCCGGTGCCGGTCTCGCCGGTCAGCAGCACGGTGGTGTCGGTCGGCGCGACCTTCTCGACCAGCCGCAGGACCTTCTCGAACGCCGGCGAGGCACCGATCACGCCCGAGAGGCTCCGGTGGGCCCGCAGCGCCTCGCGCAGGCGGCGGTTCTCGGCGGCCAGCCGGTGCTGGGACAGCGCGAGCGCGAGCGCCCGGCGGAGCGCGCGGGCTCGCGGCGGCTTGACCATCACGTCGACTACGCCGTGCTTCATCAGCTCGACGGCGTCCTCGACGGTCGCCTGGCCGGAGACGACGAGAAACGTCGTGTCGGGCGAGACGCGGCGCAGCGCATCGACGAGTTCCAGGCCGTTCATGCCCGGCATCGCGAAATCGGTGATCGTCACCGCGGGCGGCGCGGTCGTCGCCGCCTCGAGAACTTCCGCCGGCCGCGTGAAGGTCCGCAGCTCGTGCCCCGCGGGCTCGAGCACGGCGGTGATCGCCTCGCAGGTGACCGGATCGTCGTCGACGACGTAGACGAGCGGCATGGCCGGCGGTTGTCCTCTCCGCGAGCGGACGGGGGATGCCGCCGCGGAGGCCCAGTATCGAGGCCGGCACCGCCTCCGGGCAAGACGCCGCCGTCAGCGCCCGAGGGGCAGAGCCGCCTCGGCCTCGAGATCCTCGAGGTCGTTCTCGCCGGCCAGCAGCCGCGGCAGGCCGGCGCGGGCGATCATCGCCGCGTTGTCGGTGCACAGCGCGAGGCCCGGAATCGCGACCGCCAGGCCATGCTCGTCCGCGAGCCGCAGGAACTCGGTGCGCAGCAGCCGGTTGGCGGCGACGCCGCCGGCGAGCACCAGGCT
>JAJRXN010000385.1 GCA_024276295.1 Acidobacteriota bacterium | reverse complement strand
GCCCGACGCAGATCATCAGTCCCAGCAGCGAGAGCAGGTTCAGCGTCTCGCCCGCGAAGTACATCACGGTCAGAGCGATCACCAGCGAAAGCGGAATCGCCAGCCCGACCACGAGCATCATGCGGAAACGCCGCAGGAAGACGAACAGCACGGTACCGGCGATCAGCCCGCCGATCATCCCGCTCGAGAGCAGGGTCCGGAGTGATTCCTCGATCACCTGGCCCTGGTCGAAGATCGAGATCATCTAGAACGCGTGCAGGCGCGGGTCGTCCTGGACGCGGGCGAACACCTCGTCCACCCGGCGGGCGACGTCGCGGGTGTTGGCGTCGCCTTCCTTGAACACGACGACCGCGAAAGCCGGCTTGCTGTTGGCGCGGACCCGGTATTCCTTTTCGGCCTCGGCGTAGCGGATCGTCGCGATGTCACGCAGGCGCACGCGGGGCGAGACGAGCCGGTTCTCGATCTCCTCGATGCTGCGGTAGCGCGCCATCGAGCGCAGCAGCAGTTTGCGCGAGCCCTCGCGGACCCAGCCACTGGCCAGCGTGAAGTTGTCGTTCTGGAGCTGTGTCGCCAGGGCGTAGATGTTGAGTCCGGCCGCGGCGGTCCGCTCGCGGTCGAGTTCGATCAGGATCTCCTTCTCCTCGAGGCCATTGAGTTCCACCGAGGCGACGCCATCGATCCGCTCGATCGGTCGCACGATCCGCTGCTGGACGAGGTCCCAGATCTCCTCGAGATCGGCGTCGACGGCGATGCCGTAGACCTGGACGGGGATGCCGGACGGATCCTCCTTGCGGATGAACACGCGGTCGACATCGTCGGGAAAGGAGCGCCGCGCGCGTTCGATGCGGTCACGGACTTCGCGGTAGGCGACGTCCATGTCGGCCCCCTGCTTGAACGTCATCAGCACGATCGAACGGCCCGATCGGGAAAAGGAGCGCAGGGATGCCACGCCGCGGACCGTGGCCAGCTCTTCTTCCAGCGGGCGCGTGATCTTCTCGAGCGTCTCCTGGGGCGGTGCGTCGCGCCATGGGACGATCACCCTGAGGTGGGGCGGATCGAACCCGCGGGGAAGCAGCTCGACCGGGATGCCGGATCCGGCGACGAGCCCGACGACGATCACCGCCAGCACCAGCACGAACACCGCGCGCGGCCGCTCGAGGGCGAAGCGCGGCAGCCAGGTGTCGCGCGTCGTGGGGCGCGGTGTCACGGTGCGAGCCGGTCGGCTTCCGCGCCCGGGTCGGGAGCCGCGACACGGCGCCGCCGGCGGCGGAAGAGCCAGTCGGCGGCGTCCTCGAAGACGGCGTAGACCGTCGGGATCACGATCAGGGTCAGCAGGGTCGACGTGATCAGTCCGCTGATCACCGCGATCGCCATCGGGCTGCGCAACTCGGCGCCGTCACCGATGCCGAGCGAGAGCGGCAGCAGGCCGAGCACGGTCGTCGCGGTGGTCATCAGGATCGGCCGCAGACGGACACGGCCGGCCTCGACGATCGCCTCGCGACACTCCATTCCGCGGGCCCGCAGCGTGTTGACATAGTCGACCAGCACGATCGCGTTGTTCACGACGATTCCGGCCAGCATGATCATGCCGAGGATCACGACCACCGAGAGCGGTATGTCGAGCAGCCACAGCGCGAGCACCGTGCCGACGAAGGCGAGCGGGATGGTCAGCATGATCACCAGCGGGTGCGAGAGCGACTCGAACTGGAAGGCCATGATCACGTAGACGAAGAACACGCTCAGGGCCAGCGCGAGCAGCAGACTGGCACGCGAGCGGTCCCATTCCTCGCTCTGGCCGGCGAGCGTCCAGCTCATCCCGGCCGGCCACGGCACGTCCGACTCGAGCGTGCGCCGGATCGCCGCCACCGCGGATCCGAGGGATCCGGCGGCGACGTTCGCGCGGACGAGGGCGACGCGTCGGGCGTCGACGCGGCGGACCTCGCTGGGGCCTTCACCGATCCGCACGCTGGCCACCGCCTCGAGCGGGACCGGCCGCTCTCCGCCGGGGTTGATCACGATCTGGCGCACGTCCTCGACGGTTCGGCGATCCTCCTCCCGCAGCCGGACGACGATCGGGATCCTGCGGTCACGGCGGTTGAGTCGCGTCGCTTCGAAGCCCTGCACCTTGTCGCGGACGAGCTGGGCCACCTGCCCGATGTCGAGCCCGAGCCGCGTCAGGCGCTCGCGGTCGTAGAGGATCTGCACTTCGGGTGCCCCGCGGCGCTGTGTCGCCTCGACGTCGGACAGCTCGGGCAGCGCGGCGAGCCGCTCGCGCACCCGCTCCGCCTGGCGGCGCAGTGCGGTCAGGTCCTCCCCTTCGATCTGGACCTCGATCGGCGTGCGCTGGCTGAAGAGGACCGGACGGACGACCCGTGCCTCGAGATCGGGCACACTGGCGAGCCGCCCGCGGATCCGTTCGATCAGGCGTTCTTCCGCCGCGGCGCTGCGGTGTTCCGGGTCGAGCAGGACCTTGAAGCGCGCGGTGTTCTCTCCCTCGTCGGCCCGCTGCGAGTTCTCGCGGTCGAAGCCGACGGTGACGAGCAGGGCGCGGATCCCCCCGGGCTCGGCGAGGATCGCCCGCTCGAGCGGGCGGACCAGGCGGTCGGTCTCCTCGATCGGCGTCCCGACCGGCAGGGCGATCTCGACGGTGAACTCTCCCTGGTGGATCTCCGGAAGCAGTTCGCTGTCCAGGTCGCGCCCGATCTCTACGGTCAGCCAGGCCGTCGCGAGCACGCCGATCAGCACCGGCACGGGGTGCCGGAGGACCGCGCGCAGCATGCGCGGGTAGATCCGTCCGAGCGCCTCGAGGCCGCGGCCGGCGACGGCGCCGCTGGCGCCGCCCAGCAGCCGCAGCAGGACACCGAGCACGGTGCCGGCGGTCCGGACGAGCAGCAGCAGGAGCGCCAGCACGAGCAGCAGCAGCCAGCCGGCCAGTTCGAGCAGGACGGCGACGGCGGTGCGCGCCAGCCACCAGGCGGGCAGCACGATCGTCGCCCAGTGCAGCGGGCGGGCACGACGGACGATCTCCCGCAGCCAGCGGACGGACCAGAACGTCGGGCGCAGCGGCGGCGCATCCTGGGCGGCGGGGACCAGGGTGGGACGCGAGGCGAGCATCGGGATCAGCGACAGCGCGACGATCATCGCGGCGAGCAGCGAGAACGTGACCGCCAGGCCCAGGTCGCCGAACGCCTGGCCGGCGACGCCCTCGACGAAGATCATCGGGAGCAACACGGCGATCGATGTCAGCGTCGAGGCGATCACGGCGGCGCGCACCTCGCCGGTGCCGCGGACCGTGGCGGAAACCGGGTCGTCCCCCTCGTCGCGGCAGCGCTGGATCGACTCGAGCACGACGATCGACGAGTCGACCAGCATGCCGATGCCGAGCGCCAGCCCGCCGAGCGACATCACGTTGAGCGAGACCGAGGCGAGATGCAGCGGGGCGAACGTGATCAGGATCGAGATCGGAATGCTCGCCGCGATGATCGTCGTCGGGCGTACCCGGCGCAGGAAGATGAACAGGACCGCGATCGCCAGCAGCCCGCCGTAGAGCGCGGTGTTGCGCACCTCGCGGATGCTGCTCTCGATGAACAGCGAACGGTCACCGACGACCTGGATCTCGACGCCCTCGCTCCGACGCAGCCGCTCCGCGAACGAAAGCGCCTGCGTGCCGGGGCGGTCCTCTGGGCCCTCGGCGGTCCGGGAGGATCGCGAGCCCTCGAGCAGGCCGCGCACGCGCCGCGCCACGGCGACGATGTTGGCATCGCCCTCCTTGTAGATCTCGATC
>JAJRXN010000384.1 GCA_024276295.1 Acidobacteriota bacterium | reverse complement strand
CGAGGCTGGCCCGGGATCGCGGCTGGGCCCGGGCCGCGTGGCTCGTCAACCGCGTCAGCCAGGACTGGCTGCTGCGGCCGATGGGGATCTTCCAGCTCATCGACTACGTCGGCATCGACGTGTTCCAGATGATCCAGGCGGTGATGGACGAGCACCTCGACGAGCCGCTGAGCCACGAGGTGATCGACCGCGCCCTCGAACTCGGCGTCCGCGGCGGGCAGAACCCCGACGGCTCCCAGAAGCCGGGATTCCTGCAGTACGAAAAGGGTCGCCCGGTGGCCGCCTGGGATCTCGAGAAGCGCGAGTACGTGCCGATCGACCCGGCGTGGGGCGAGGAACTCGGTCCGCTGCCCGACGGCTTCCGCCCCTGGAAGGCCCTGACCCGCGCCGCGGACCGCGACGAGGCGCTGGCCGCCCACTTCGGGCGGCTGGCGGAGATGGACACCCTCGGCGCGCGGCTCGCGGTGGCCTATCTCGCCCGTTCGCGGGAGATCGGCCGGCAGCTCGTCGAGATGAAGGTCGCGGCGAGCGCCGACGACGTCAACGCCGTGCTGAAGCTCGGGTTCTACCACCTGTACGGCCCGATCAACGACTACTGCGCGTGATCCGCGGAGGTGTGCGATGAAGACGCTGCGCAAGCCGATCTACTTCGTGTCCGGGGAGTACACGGTCTCGCTCGGATCGGGCCGTCCCGAGTTCCATCCCAAGAAGCCGCGCCCCGGGCTCGAGCACTACGTCGCCGAAGCCGGCAAGGCGGTGCTCGCCGGTCTGCCGGGGCCGGAGGTGATCGACGAAGGCGTGATCGGCAACTTCATGGCCGAGCGCTTCAATCGCCAGGGGCACCTCGGGGCGTTCCTCTCGCTGGTCCACGACGACCTCCGGCACCGCCCCTCGATCCGCGTCGAGGGGGCCTGCGCCTCCGGCGGCCTGGCGGTCGCCACGGCGGTCAAGAACGTGCTCTCGGAGCAGGCCGACGCCGTGCTGGCGATCGGCGTCGAGGTGCAGAACACGGTCAAGGCGGTCTACGGGGCCGACATCCTGGCCGGCGCCGGGCACTACGCCGGCGAGCGCAAGGCGGGCCACGCGCACTTCTTCCCGGACCGGTTCTCGCAGCGCGCCGGGGCCTACAAGGAGCGCTTCGGCGCGGAGCGGACTTGGGAGGCGATGGGGCGCTGGTACGAGCAGGCGGTGCTCAACGCGAGGCTCAACCCCAAGGCCCAGGAGCACGCCAACCGTCTGCCGGACCCGTTCGCGGCGCACCAGCAGATGACGCCCAACCCGCGCTCGTTCTGCGAGCACATCAACTTGCTCGACTGCTCGAAGGTCTCCGACGGTGCGGCGGCGATCCTGGTCACCTCCGAGGAGGGCCTGGCCCGCTGCGGGATCGCGCGGCAGGACGCGATCGAACTGGTGGGGCTCGGCCACGCGGTCGGCGACCTGACCGCCCCTCCCGACGATCCGACCGTGCTCGACACGACGCGCGTGGCGACCCGTCGCGCGATGGAGATGGCCGGCATCACGGTCTCCGAGATCGGCGTGTTCGAGATCCACGACTGCTTCACGATCACGGCGATCCTGAGCTGCGAGGCGCTCGGACTGTGCGGCCACGGCGAGGGGGCCGACTACGTCGCCGCCGGCCACACGCGGCGTGACGGGGCGACCCCGATGAACACCGGGGGCGGCCTGGTCGGCTACGGGCATCCGACGGGCGCCTCGGGCGTGCGGATGGTGGTCGACATCTGGCGCCAGCTCACCGGGAAGGCCGGCGACTTCCAGGTCGAGGTCCCCTCCGACCGGCCGTACGGCCTGACGATCAGCATGGGCGGCAACGACAAGTCGGTCGTCAGCTGCGTCTTCCGCCGCGGGTAGCGGGCGGGACGACACACGATGCTGGACGTCAGGCGGATCCTGTCCGAGCCCGACGCGGTCCGCGAGGCGCTCGCGCGGCGCGGCTTCGAGGCCGACGTGGCGCGCATCGT
>JAJRXN010000383.1 GCA_024276295.1 Acidobacteriota bacterium | reverse complement strand
GGCCTGCGGGTCTTCGGCAACATCGCCCAGGCCGAACAGCGCCACATGGACGCGGTGCTTTCGATGCTCGAGCGCTACGGGATCGACGACCCGGCCGCAGGCAACGCCCCCGGCGTGTTCGTCGACGAGGAACTCCAGCAGTTCTACGATCGCCTGGTCGCCGACGGCTCGGAGTCGGTGATCGCCGCTCTCGAGGCGGGCGCGCTGATCGAGGAGACCGACATCGCGGATCTCGACGAGACGCTCGCGTCGAGCGACAACGAGGATCTCGATGCGCTGTGGCAGAACCTCGCCCGGGGTTCGCGCAACCACCTGCGGGCGTTCGTCGGGCTGCTCGAGCGCAACGGCGTCGAGTACGAGCCCCGGGTGCTCGACGCGGGCCGGGTCGAGGAGATCGTCACGGCGCCGCGCGAGCGCGGGCTGGTCGACGCCGAGGGGAACCTCGTCGAGGACTGCGCCGGCGCCGGTCGGCGCGGCGGCCGCGGCGGGCCGCGGCGATAGCGCTGCCGCACGCCCCTTGCTAGCCTCGGGACACGCGGGCGGCGCCGGCGACTATCCGCCGGCGCCGCCGCCGTACGTCGATGGAGCCGGAACCCTGAGCATGAACAGAGCAAGCCTCGCCCTGCTGGTCCTGCTGATGCCTGCCACGGCAGGGGCCGACGCGGCGAAGGACCGGCTGCAGCGGGCGGTCGGGATCGTGCTGCGCGAGGCGCCGCGGCTCGCGGAGCGTCGCGCCGAGCTGGCGGCACGGCGGCTGGCCGGCATCGAGCAGTCGGCGGCCTCCGATCCCTACATGGAGATCCAGTCCGAAGGGCTCGATCGGCTTTCCGGTCGGGCCGACAACGCGACGGACTACCTGCGGATCGGTACGCCGTTCTGGGCGCCGTTCCAGGTGCGGACGGCGCGCGTCCTGCGGGAGACCGCCGGGGCGTTCGGGCCGCCGGCGCGGGCGGCGGCCGAGCGCGAGGCGGTTCGGCGCGTCGTGCGCGCGTTCTTCGGCCTCGCGCTGGCCCGCGAGCGCCGGCTGGTCCTCGAGGAGCGCAGCGCACGCCTCCGGCGCGTGCTGGCGATCGCGCGCGCCCGGCTCGCGGTCGGCGAGATCGCCGGGGTCGAGGTCGTGCAGCTCGAACTCGACGCCGCCCGATCGGCGGCCGGACTGTCCTCGTCCCTCGCCGAGATCGCCGCGTTCGAACAGGAACTCGTCCGGCTCGGCGTGCCGGAAGACCTGTGGCCGGCCCCGGGAGATCTGGCGCGGTTCGCCGCGCGCGTCCGGGCCCTCGGGCTGCCGTCGCGGGAAGCGCTCGAGCAGCGGATCGGTCACGCGCCGGACATCGTCGCGGCCGATGCGGCGGCCCGGCTGGAGCGTGCGCTGGCCGACCACGCGGCGGCGAGCGTCCGGGGTCCCTGGGAGTTCGATCTGGAATGGGAACGGATCCCGGACCTCGGCGGCGCTCCCGCCCGGGACGCCTGGGGCTTCCGCCTGCGCGTCCCGCTCGGTCTCGGGCCCCGCCGGCGCGCGGCCCGGGCCCGGGCCGTGGCGGAAGCGGCCGCCGCCGACGCGCGGCGCGAGGCCCGCGAGCGCGCGGTCCGGGCCGGGATCGTCGCGGCGCACCGGCGGGCCGGCACGGCGCTGCAGCGGCTCGAGGGACTCGAGGCGGGCCGGGTATCCGACGCGAGCCTCGGAGCCACGCTCGAGGAACAGTTCCGGCTCGGGGCCGTCGACTACCTCGCACTGATTTCCGGGTTCACGGTGCTCGAGGACGTGCAGCTCGAACGCCTGGCCGCACGGCACGACCTGGCCGTCGCGCGTTGCGAGCTGGCGCTGCTGGCCGGGGCGCCCGAAGAGCGCCGCGCGCTGGGCATCGCCACGGAGGACACCCGGTGATCCGCCGTCGTCTCGTCGTCGTCCTGCCGCTCGCCCTCGCGGCGGGCCCGCTGCTCCCGGCGGCCCGGACGGTCGTCGTCGACCAGGCGTCGCAGGCGCGGGCCGGGATCCGATCGATGGCGGTCGAGCGGCGGGCGTTCGCATCGCACCTGCCGGTCGTCGGCGAGATCGTCCGCGTGCCGGGGCGTACCGCCCTCGTGCGCACGATCGTCGACGGCCGGGTGATCGCGCTCCACGTCGCCCCGGGCAGGGCGGTCGCCGCGGGCGAGGCGCTGCTGCGGATCCACTCGTACGACGTGCAGCGGATGGAGGCCGAGCTGCTCAACGCGGACGCGGCGTGGCGGCTCGCGAAGACGCGGCTCGCCGCCGGCGAGCAGCTGCTGCGGGTCGAGGGGATCGCCGAGATCGAGGTCGAACGGCGCCGCCAGGAGGCTCTGCGGGCGCGGCTCCAGCGCGAGCGGGCGCGGCACGAACTCGAGGACCTCGGCTACACGGAAGAGGAACTCGCGGCGGCCTACCGGCGCAGGAACCCGGAGGGATTCCTCGAGATCAAGTCGCCGCTCGCGGGGGTCGTGCTGGCAGTGCACGTCCAGGAGCACGAGTGGTTCCGCAGCTACGACCCGCTGGTCGAGGTCGGTGACCCGCGGCAGGTCGAACTCCAGCTCCAGCTCGAACCGGCCGACGTGGTGGCGGTCGCGCGTGGCGACGAGATCGTGTTCTCCGCGGTCGGCAGGCCCGAACTCGGCGGTCGCGCGCAGGTGATCACGCAGGTCCCGCAGGTCGATCCCGAGACGCGGACCGTCACCGTCAGGGCCGGGATCGTCGAGTGGGGTGCCGCGCTGCCGCCGGGCGTGTACGTCCAGGGAACGCTCCGGCACGGAGAGGAACGGCTCTCGTGCGCGGTTCCGGAAAGCGCGGTGATCCGCATCGGCGGCGCGGACCATGTCTTCGTCCGGATCGGGCCGGAGCGGTTCGAGGCGCGTCCCGTCCGGCTGGGGACGTTCGGCGGCGGGGTCTACGAGGTGCTCGCGGGCGTCGAGGAGGGGGAGGAGGTCGTCGTCGGGGGGGTCTTCCTGCTCAAGTCGACGCTGCTGGCCGCCGGGAGCTGACCTGCGATGCAGCGTCTGATCGACCTCGCTCTCGATCACCGGCTCGTCGTGCTGGTGCTCGCCGCCCTGCTCGCGGTCGGGGGCTTTCTCGCCTACCGCACCGTGCCGATCGACGCCTTTCCGGAGATGACCAACGTCCAGGTCACGATCATCTCCCAGGCCTCGACGCTCTCTCCCGTCGAGATCGAGCGACTCGTGACCTATCCGATCGAACAGGCCTGTGCCGGCCTGCCGTTTTCGACCGAGGTCCGCTCGCTGTCCAAATACGGGCTGTCGATGGTCACGGTCGTGTTCGAGGACGGGACCGACATCTACTTCGCACGGCAACTCGTGCTCGAGCGGCTGTTCAGCGTGCGCGACCAGCTCCCGCTCGGCGCCGACGCCACCCTCGGACCGATCTCCACCGGTCTCGGCGAGGTGTTCCAGTACACGCTCTCGAGCCCGACGCGCGACCTGATGGAACTGCGGACGCTGCAGGACTGGGTCGTGCGTCCGATCCTGCGCACGGTTCCCGGCGTGGCCGGGGTCGATTCGTTCGGCGGACACGTGCGGCAGTTCCACGTCGTCGTCGATCCGGCGAGCCTGCGCCGCTTCGGGCTGACGATCGACGAGGTCGCGCGTCGCGTCGAGGCGAGCAACGGCGTGGCGGGCGGATCCTACATCGAACGTGGCGGTGAGCAGTTCGTCGTGCGCGGCGACGGCTGGATCCGCGGCCGGGAGGATCTCGAGGACACGGTGATCGCCTACCGGCGGGGCGTTCCGGTCACGATCGGCCAGATCGCCGAGGTCGTCGTCGCCCCGGAACTGCGCCAGGGAGCGATCTCGAAGGACGGCCAGGGAGAGGTCGTCGCCGGCATCGTGCTGATGCTGCGCGGGGCCTCGGGTCGTGACGTCGTGGCCGGGATCAAGGAACGGCTCGAGCTGGTGCGGGCCTCGCTGCCGTCCGACGTCACGCTCGAGACGTTCTACGATCGCAGCGAGCTGGTCGAGGCGGCGCTGGGCACCGTGCAGACGGCGCTGCTGCAAGGGGCGGTGCTGGTCACGCTCGTGCTGCTGCTGTTCATGGGACACGCGCGCTCGGCGCTGCTCGTCGTGATCCAGCTTCCGATGGCGGCGCTGGCGACGTTCTTCGTGATGCGGCAGCTCGGACTCGGCGCCAACCTGATGACGCTCTCGGGGCTTGCGATCGCGATCGGGATGCTCGGGGACGGTGCGATCGTGCTCGTCGAAAACGCCGTCCGCCTGCTCGGGACGGACCGCGCGGCGCACCTCGATCGCACCGCGATCGTCCGGCGCGCGGCGGGCGAGGTGGCCCGGCCGGTGTTCTTCGGCGTCGTCGTGATCATCGTCGTCTTCCTGCCGATCGCGGCGCTCCAGGGGATGGAGGGGCGGCTGTTCCGGCCGCTGGCGTGGACAATCTCGATCGCGCTGGCCTGCGCGCTGCTGCTCTCGCTGACGCTGATCCCGGTGCTCGCCTCGCTGCTGCTTCGGCCGATGCCGGTGTTCCGGACGCGATTCCTGCCGCATCCGGCGGACCTCGTGCGCCGGGTCTATCGTCCGGCACTGGCCTGGCATCTGCGGCACCGGCGGCTCGTCGCCGCGGTCGCGCTGCTGACGTTGGCCGTCGGCGCGGTCCTCGTGCCGACGCTCGGCACCGAGTTCCTGCCGACGATGGACGAGGGCGCGATCGTCGTGCAGCCGTTCCAGCTTCCGTCGGTCTCCCTCGGCCAGGCGCTCGAGAACGTCCGGATCGTCGAGCGGACGATCCTCGAGCTGCCCGAGGCGCGCGGCGTGGTCAGTCGCACCGGGCGGTCGGACATCTCCTCCGACCCGATGGGAGTCGGCGAGTCGGACATCTACGTGATGCTCAGGCCACGCCGGGAGTGGACGACGGCGCGGACCAAGGACGGCCTGGTCGCGTTCCTGCGCGAACGGCTGGCGGAGATCCCGGGCATCGAGTTCGGATTCACGCAGCCGATCCAGATGCGGGTCGACGAGATGCTCTCCGGCGTCAAGTCGCAGATCGCGCTGAAGATCTTCGGCGACGATCTCGAGACACTGGCCGGCCTGGCGCGTCGCGCGGTGGCGGTGATCGAGGGGATCCCCGGGGCGGTCGACGTCAAGGCCGAGGCGGTCGAGGGGCTCGGCTATCTCGAGATCCGCATGCAGCGGCGCCGGATGGCACGGCTCGGGATCAGCGTTGCGGAGGTGCGTGCGCTGATCGAGACCGCGATGGGAGGGCAGGTCGTCACCGAGGTGCCGGAAGGCGACCGGCGGATCGGCGTCGTCGTGCGTCTGCCGGAGGCGTTCACCGCGCGCCTCGAGAACCTCCGCGAGCTGCCGCTCGCCACGCCGGCGGGCGAGCGGGTCTCTCTGGCCGAGGTCGCCGACATCGCGCTGGTCGACGGTCCGGCGCAGATCTCGCGCGAGAACGGCAGGCGCCGGCTGGTGATCGAGATGAACGTCGTCGGACGGGACATCGGCGGGTTCGTCGCCGAGGCGCAGCGGGAGATCGCCGCACGGGTCGAGCTGCCGACCGGGTACTACACGACGTGGGGCGGCCAGTTCGAACAGCAGCAGCGGGCGATGGCCCGCCTGGGACTGGTCGTCCCGCTGGCTCTCGTGCTGATCTTCGTGCTGCTCTACCTCAACTTCCGCGCCGTGCGCCCGGTGCTGCTGATCCTGCTCAACATCCCGCTGGCGCTGGTCGGCGGCGTCGTCGGTCTCAAGCTCTCGGGGCTCTACCTGTCGGTGTCGGCGTCGGTCGGCTTCATCGCGCTGTTCGGCATCGCGATCCTCAACGGGCTCGTGCTGCTCGAATTCTTCGGGACGCTCGAGCGCGAGGGGCTGCCGCGCGAACAGGCGATCCTCGAAGGGGCCGAACTGCGGCTGCGTCCGGTGCTGATGACCGCGCTGACGACCGCGCTCGGCCTGGTGCCGATGATCTGGGCCGGCGGCATCGGTGCCGAGATCCAGCGCCCGCTGGCGGTGGTCGTCGTCTGCGGCGTCGTCACGTCGACGATCCTGACGCTGATCGTGCTCCCGGTGCTCTACTCGTGGTTCGCCGGTCCGGTGCGGTCCGTCGGCGCCGGGAAGTGAGCGCGGCTATCCTCCCCGGCGGGACGCCCCGTCGCGCGACGGTGGAGGAGACGACGTGAAGAACATCCTGTGTGCCGCGGCGCTCGGTCTGGCCGGCCTCGCGTCCGGGCTGGCGGGGACCGGCGCCGGCGAACTCGCCCTCGATCGCGGCGCGATCGCCAGCGTCGTGGCCGCCGCGATGCCGGGCCCGCAGCCGGTCAGCCTGCCGGGGCTCGGCCACGTGACGATGACGCTCTCGGCCCCCGGGACGGTCCGCTTCGTCGCCGGCGGCGTCGAAGGGGACGTCGGGGTCCGCATCGCCGAGGCCGGACTGACCGGGACGCTCCGGCTGCGGATGGTGCCGGAGGTGCGGGCGGAGGACGGCGTCGTCGTCCTGCGGGCCGAGCGGCTGACCGGCCAGGGGCCGCTGGCGCTGCTGCCGGACCTCGCCGCGCTGCTGCCGCCGATCGAACTGCCGCGCAGCCAGCGGCTCCTCGTCACGCCACGGGGCGGCCGGCCGACCGAGGTGACGATCCGTACCCAGGGCGTGCGCGTGACCGCGGATCGTCTCGTACTGCTCTTCGGCCTGACGACCCGTCCGGCCCCCGCGGCCGCTTCGCGTTGACGCCGGCCGTCCGACGGCGTATCGCCACGGCGGGAGACGCCGTGAGCCGTTGCTTCGTCGTCGCATCGCTGCTGCTGTGCGCGCCCGTTCCGGCGCTGGCCGCCCTCGGGGCGGGAGGGCGGCTCGATCCCGCCTTGGCCGGAGCGCTCGCGGTCGCACGGCCGGACGAGCGCCTGCCGGTGCTCGTCGTGCTCGAGCCGCCGCCGGGCGGCGCGGTGCCGGCCCCGGTCGCCGGAGGGCGGGCGGCGATCGCGCTCCGGGCGCGGGCACGCCTGCATGCCGCGGTCGACCGGATGCGTCCGATGCTCGGGCGGCTGGCGCGGCGCGGCGACCTCGCCCGGCTCGAGGAGAGCTGGGCCGCGATGGCGCTCGGCGCGGAGGCGACGCCGGCGGCGATCGCCGCCCTCGCCAGCCAGCCGGGCGTGCGGGTGCTGCGTCTCGACCGGCCGCGGCCGGCGCTCGTCGGAGCTGCGGGCGCGTCGTCCTGGCGCGGGAGGATCACGCTTCCCGAAGAGGAACACGGGAGCGGCATCGATGGCGGCGTCGTGCGCACCGGGGCCCCGAAGGTCTGGGAGCGGTTCGGATGGACCGGGCGCGGGGTCGTCGTCGCCGTGATCGACTCGGGCGTCTGTCTCGATCACCCCGGCATCGCGGGACGGATCTGGGTCAATCCGGGCGAGGACCGCGACGGGGACGGCGAGGTGTTCGATCCGGACGATCTCGACGGAATCGACGACGACGGCAACGGCTTCGTCGACGATCTCGTCGGCTGGGACTTCGCCGACGACGATCCGCTGCCGGACGACGCGAGCGGCCACGGCTCCCACGTCGCCGGCACGATCGCGGGAGACGGCGGAGGCGGCTTCCGCGCGGGGATGGCCCCGGGGGCGCGCGTGATGGTCCTGCGCGTCCCCGGTCTCTCGACGCGGGAGATCGACGTCTTCCGGGCGCTGGAGTACGCGGCGCTGATGGGGGCCGATGTCGCCAACCTGAGCCTCGGCTGGCGCGCCGAGTGGGGTCCGGACCGCGCCACCTGGCGGCGGGTCGTCGAGACCGTCACCTCGATGGGCATGACGGTGGTCGCGGCGGCCGGCAACGAAGGGTGGGGCCGCGAGCCGGTCAACGTCCGCACGCCGGCCGACGTGCCGGCCGCGCTGGCGGTCGGCGCCACCGATCCGTTCGATCGGCCGGCGGTGTTCTCGTCGCGCGGGCCGGTGAGCTGGCAGGACGTGCCCGGCTACCGGGACCATCCGTATCCGCCGGGCCTGGCCAAGCCGGATCTCGCCGCGCCCGGCGTCGACACGCGCTCCCACGCGCTGTGTGAGGGGACCGGCGACGCGTCCGGCACCTCGATGGCCGCGCCCCATGTCAGCGGGGCGGCGGCGCTGCTGCTCGAGGCCGACCCGCGCCTCGGCCCCGCGGAGCTGCGGGATCTGCTCGTGCGGACCGCCGTCGACATCGGCCCGACCGGGCCCGATCCCGACAGCGGGGCGGGGAGGATCGACGTGCTCGCGGCGGCCGAGGCCGTGCGCCCGCCGTTCGCCCTCGAGGACTGGCGGTTCGACGACGGGGCGCGGGCGGGACGCGGCGATGCCGACGGCGTCGCCGAGCCGGGCGAGCGGCTGGCGCTGACCGTCACGCTGCGCCGGGTCGCTCCGACCGACGGCGAGTCCGTGCGCGGCACGCTCGTGGTGCTCTCGGGACCGGCGGTCGCCGTCGTGGATCGTGCGCGCTGGGGGCGCATTCCGGCCGGGACCGTCGCCCGGCAGACCACCCCGTTCGAGGTCGAACTGGCCGGCCGGTGCGGCGCGCGGACGCGCTTCGCCCTCGACGTGACCGAGGCCGGCGGACGGCGCTCGCGGCTGTTCTTCGAGCTGCGTTCCGGGCGGCCGGTGCCGGCCGTGCTGTTCGCCGACGACGCCGAGCGGGATCGCGGCTGGCGGATCGAGACCAGCGCGCGGTCCGGGGCGTTCGTCCGCGTCGAGCCGGTCGGCACGTTCTTCGGCGGGCGGCCGGCGAACCCCGGGCGAGGCGCCGGCAGTACGGGGACGTTCGCCTGGGTGACCGGCAACGGAGGGGGGGGCGGGCTGGCCGACGACCTCGACGGCGGCACGACGACTCTCATCTCTCCGCCGCTCGACGCCGGCGGCTTCGTGCGACTCGAGCTGTCGTGGTGGCGGTGGTTCGTTCGCGAGGGGCTCCCGGGCCTGCCGGCGCTCGAGGGACTGGTGGCCGAGGCGAGCGCGGACGGCGGCGAGACGTGGTTGATGCTCGACGCCGCGCTCGCTTCCGATCCTGCATGGCGGCACCGCAGCGTCGCGCTCGAAAAGCTGTTCGACCCGCTGCCGGCGGAACTCCTGCTGCGGTTCCGGGCGGCGGCGGCCGACGCCCCGGACGTCGGCGAGGACGTGCTGATCGAGGCCGGCGTCGACGAGATCCTGCTGGCGGGCGAACGCGCGGTCTGCGACTAGAACGGCCGACGGGAAACGGGCGCCGCGTACGGCGCCCGTGATCGCGGTCGGTCTGGCAGGGCTACGGGGATTCGAACCCCGGTTTCATGGCTGAGAACCACGCGTCCTAGACCCCTAGACGATAGCCCCGCAGAGGTCCGGCCGAAGCCGATGTGCGCGGGATTATACGGGCGGCGCCCGTGGCGTCAAACCGCGCTCCTCGCCGGCCCTGACCGGTGCCGCCGGCGGTTTCACGGCGCGGCCCGGCGTGGGACAATCCGCCCCGGACGCACACCGGGAGGGAGGACGACGTGGCCGGGGAGACCCGTCACCCGCTCGAGTTCGAGAGCACGCCGCTGACCCGGTCCGAGTACATCGCGGCGATGGTCCACTTCTATCGCGGCGAGGTCGCGCGCTCGAACGTCTGGCGTCAGCGGCTCGACCAGACCACCAACTGGGCTGTAGTGACGACCGCGGCGATCATCACGTTCACCTTCGCGGCGACCGAGCGGACGCACGTCCTGCTGCTGCTCAGCAGTTTCATCACGCTCGGGTTCCTCTGGATCGAGGCGCGGCGCTTCCGGTACTTCTCGGTCTACCGGGCGCGGGTGCGGATGCTCGAGGAGAACTTCCTGCTTCCGATCGTCACGCGGAACCTGATCTCTCCCAAGCCGGACTGGCGGGAGTTCGTGGCGATGGACCTCGACGTGCCGAAGTTCAAGATCACCGCCGCCGAGTCGCTCGCGCTGCGGGTGCGCTACAACTACTACTGGCTGTTCACCGCGCAAGCGCTGGCGTGGCTGCTCAAGACCTGGATGCACCCCGTTCCGGCGGAGAGCCTCGCGGAGTGGTACCGCCACATGGGCGTCGGGCCGCACCCCGGCTGGCCGCTGCTGGTGATCGGCATCGTGTTCTTCCTGGCGATGAGCCTGCTGTTCGTCCTCGGAGGGCGCGCCGGCGAGGTCGTCGAGGACGAGATCCACGGCTACGAGTCCGACCGCGGCCACTGGAAGTTCTGACCGCGGCGCCGGTCCCTCGCCGCGATCCCGCTTCGAGAAACGGCCGGGCTGCCGCCCGGCCGGATCACGAGAGGTCGCCGCGGTGCGTGTCGTCCCTGTCGATGCCCGCGTGCTCCTACGGCCTGGTGCGACGCTCCTGCGGGGCGGGGCGGGTTCCGGCCAGCGGCGTCCCGCCGGGACGCGCGGGTCGGCGCACGACGGTCAGCGAGTCGCGGGACGGACCTTCGGCCGGAGTGCCGGTGCCGATCAGCGAGCCGGGCGCGCCGCGCGGGGGGACGGCCGGCCGCGGCGGGGCCACGGTGGGCCGTTCCGGTCTCGCCGGGGAGGTCGCCGGGCGGCGCGCAGTCGCCTTCTTCGAGGCCTTGCGGGACGTCACCGGCTTCTTGCCCGCGGGCTTCTTCCCTGCGGTCTTTTTCTTCGCGGCCTTGCTGGCGCCGGCCTTCCGCGCCGTGGCCTTTTTCGTGGTCTTCTTCTTCG
>JAJRXN010000382.1 GCA_024276295.1 Acidobacteriota bacterium | reverse complement strand
GCGCGGACCGGGAACGACGACGACGCGCAGGTGCTCGCGGCGGTCCTGGATCACCTGGAACTGGGCCACGGCGTCCTCGACGATCCGCAGCGCGATGGTGAAGAACGTCCCGCTGACCGCGCGCCCGTCGGGCGTGACGACCAGGTCGAACGCCCGGCCGTCGACCGTCGCCAGCAGCGTCCAGGGGCGACCGCACGGACACCGGTGCCCGGCGAAGGTTCCGAGGTCCTCGATCGCGTAGCGGATGAACGGCGTGGCGCGGTTGTCGAGATCGGTGATCAGCAGGTCGGCCGGCTCGCCCGGGGCCGCGGACGGAGCGGTCTCGATCCACAGCCGGGCGTCGATGACGTGCAGCCCGGCGCCGGACGGGCAGTCCGCGGCGATCAGCCCGAACTCGCGGCTGGCGTAGCGGTTGCGGACCGGCGCACCGAAGAGGTCCTCGATCTCGGCGCGCACCGGCGGGTAGAGCGCCTCGGCGGAGAGGTAGATCACCCGCACGCCGATCGCGCGGCAGCGCTCTCGGCCCAGCGCCCTGCCGAACGCCAGCAGCACCGAGGGGTACGAGGTCAGCACCTCGGGACGGAAGCGCATCAGGCGTGGGGCGTATTCGGCGATCTCCTGCTCCCCGACGCCCCAGGCGGAAAGGAAGATCGAGTTGGCCAGCCGGTCGTGCAGCCAGCCCTTCCACGACTGGCCGGTGTCCAGCGGCGAACTCCACAGGCTCGCCGAGCGGGTGCCGGGGCCGACGCCATCCCACGACTCGGTCAGCCGCCCGGCGGCCCGGCGACGGTCGAGCGTGCCGATGTCGGCCCGGAACACGAGATTGCGTCCGGTCGACCCGCCGGTCGAACGGGTCTGGATCCGGCCCGGCGGGTCGTGACGCGGCCGCATCCGCTCGCCCTGCTCGCGCAGCAGGTCCTTGGTCGTCACCGGCAGCGCGGCGAGACGTGCCGGATCGCGGAAGTCCTCCGGCTCGGCGCCGAGCGCGGCGAGGGTCTCGGTCCAGTACGGGACCTCGTCGCGGGCACAGCGGATCAGCTCGACCAGACGCCCGGTGCGCCACGCGTGCAGCCGCTCGGGATCCCAGCTCTCCATCGCCCGATACTCGTTGAAACATGCACGGTAACGCCGGCCCGTACGCCAGGCGATGGCGCGGTCCATCAGGTCGACGAGCACGGGATGCACGACTATTCCTCCGCGCCATGCGGTTTCGGCCCGCCGGCCGGTACCAGCCTGCGCCAGAGCCAGATCGCCTTGATCGGGATCTCCGCGTAGAGGTTGCCGCGCTCGCGCTCGAGCTTGAGCGCGAACGAGGCGACCCACAGCGCGCGACTCTGGCGGCCGCGGAAGAACGACGTCGCCGAGATGCGGCCGATCCGGTCGGGCGGGCTCCCCGCGTGGTTGCTCAGCCGGAGCGAGCGCCGCGGCAGCGTCGCGGCGAGATAGCCGCACTCCTCGAGCAGATCGAACGCCTCGCGGCAGGTGCCGCCGTTGGGCCAGCACATGAAGCGTACCGGCCGGCCGGTGATCGCCTCGAGCCGCTCACGCGAACCGGCCAGTTCGTCGCGGAGGCGCGCGCGGAACGCCTCGGGCGTCTCGGGGCGTGCCGCCGGCGGATGCGCCCGACGGTACGCCTCGACGACCTGGGCGAGCTGGGCACGCCAGTCGGGTTCCTCGTAGAACGCCCTGCCGCCGTGCGTCTCGACATGGGCGACGAGCACCTCCTCGAGGCCCGGATCCGGCGTCACCGCCGGGGCGGACAGGGCGAGCCGGTTCTCGTAGACCGGAGCGCCCCACGGCACGCCCTCGGCGGAGATCTCGTGGAACCAGTAGGGCTTGCGCTCCGGGTGGCGGTTCCACCACATCCAGCGCAGGTGACGCATCGGCAGGCCGGGGCGGTGGAAGTCCAGCACCCTCTCGCCGACCGGCAGCCAGGTGTGGGTCCGGCCGTGGGACTGCACGTCGAGCACGCCCTCGCCGGCCAGCGCCCGCAGCTCGGCCTCGTTGAGGTAGCCGTAGACCTCGAGGTCCTCCTCGGCGATCCGGCCGGCCTCGACGTCCTCGATCGTCGGCCGCGGCCGGTCGCCGGGCTGCACGAAGTCCGAGGGCATGAACACGACCCCGCGCATGCCGTAGCGCCGCAGCAACGGCGCGGCGTGGACCCAGTTGTCGAGGTAGCCGTCGTCGAAGGTCAGCACGATCGGCTTGCGGGGCAGCGCGGCGCCCCGGGTCAGGTGTGCGTGCAGATCGTCGAGGCCGACCGTCGAGTAGCGATGGCGGCGCAGATAGTCGAGGTAGCCCTCGAAGCAGGCCGGCGGACACCAGATGCCGAACGGCCGCGGCCGGTCGGGGCGATCGCCCACCACCGAATGGAGCATCACGACCGGAACGCGCGTCGGCCGGAAGTCGAGCATCAGCCCCTGGGCCAGCAGCGCCCCGGCGCCGAGCGTCAGCAGCGCCGGCGCACCGAAGCCGGCCGCGACGCCGACGGCGGCGCCGCCGACCAGCGCGAGCCCGAGCCCCCCGGCCGTGCGTCGCCAGGCGCCGGCGGTCATGCGTCGAGTTCCCGCGGCACCTGCGGCATGACCCGCGCCGGGTTGCCGAAGACCGCCACGCCGGCCGGCACGTCGCGCAGCACGACGCTTCCCGGCCCGACGCGCGCGTTCTCGCCGACCGTCACGCCGGGCACGATCGTCGCGTTGGTCTGGATCTCCGCCCCGGCGCCGATCGTCACCCGGCCGGTGACGTTGACGCCGGGAGCGATCGTCGCGAACTCGCCGACGAGACAGTCGTGGCCCACGGTCGCGTTGAGATTGATCGTCACGTGCGGCTCGATCCGCGTGTCGTAGGCGACGACGACGCCCGCACCGACGATCGCCCCCGGAGCGACCGTCGTCCCCCGGCCGAGGATCGCCGACGGATGCACGATCGTCACGTACGGCAGGCCGGCCGGTTCGAGGCGCGCGGCGAGCGCGCGCTTGGCGTCCGCCGAGGCGATCGCGAGCACGATGCCGAGGTCGGGCTCGCGCCGTTCGAGGAGCATGTCGACCGGACCGAGCACGGGGACGCCCCCGGGCCGCGTCGCGTGGCGCCGCGGTCCGTCGTCGACGAAGCCGACCGGTTCGGGAGCCGGAAGGCCGGCCTCGCGTCGGGCGAGCAGGATCTCGAGCACGCCGCGGCCGTGATCGCCGGCCCCGACCAGGATCACCCGCGCGATCATCGCCGCCCCTCCCGCGCCGGTTCCTGGGCGGTCGCCGCCTGCCCGGCGGAGCGGGCCTGCTCGCGCTCGAGTTCGGCGCGCCGCTCCTTCCAGTAGTCCGCGTCGGCGATCATGTCCGAACCGCCGAGCACCGCAGGAATCGTCCGTGCCAGCACACGCACATCCATCCAGAACGACAGGTTGTCGATGTACTCGACGTCGAGCCGGATCCGCTCCGGCCAGGCGATCGCGTTGCGGCCGTTGACCTGCGCCCAGCCGGTGACGCCGGGTCGCACGGCGAGCCGCCGGCGCTGGGTGTCGTCGTACAGCTCGGCCTGGTAGCGCAGACCGGGCCGCGGACCGACGACGCTCATGTCGCCGCGCAGGACGTCGAAGAGCTGGGGCAGCTCGTCGAGGCTCAGCTTGCGGATCAGCCGTCCGACGCGGGTGATCCGGCTGTCGTTCCTCTCGACCAGGATCCCGGCCCCCTTGCGTTCGGCACCGACGCACATCGAACGGAACTTGGTCAGCAGGAACGGTCGGCCGTCGCGGCCGATCCGCTCCTGGCGGTAGAAAACCGGTCCGCCGTCCTCGAGCCGGATCGCCAGCGCGATCAGCAGCATCGGCACGGCGAACACGAGCAGCAGGGCGCCGGCGACCAGGACGTCCAGCACGCGCTTGCCGAACCGCGCGTAGGCCCCCCGCGGATGGCCGGTGACCGGACCGAACGGCGTGTCGACCATCGTGCGACTCCTCAGCGCGGCCGGCGGACGACCGGCAGCGCGAGCGGCGCCGTCTCGAACACCAGCATCCGTCCGCCTTGCGGATGCCGGGCGGCCAGCAGCGAGAGCACCTCGCTCCAGGCGCGGACATGGCGATACCCGGTCCAGAACGACTTGCGCACGTCGAGTTCCGAGAGGTTGGGCGAGAAGACGACCAGTTCCCGTCCCGCAAGATACGGCCGCTCGACCGGCTCGCGCCACAGGCGCATCCGCGGGCCGTGCAGGCTGTGGTGACCGCGTCCGTACGGACAGGCGGCGGTGACGATCACCGTGCCCCCCTCGCGGGCCGGCGGCTGGTCGAGGGCGCGCCAGGCGTTGAACGCGTTGCCGACCTGGAGCTGCTCGCCGTCCTTGGGATACGCGTTGAGCAGGCAGGCATCCGCCCCCGGCTCGACGGCGACGCGGTATACGCGACGCGCCAGCTCGACGGCCCGACGGTGCGCCGCCACCGGATGGCCGTAGTAGTGCCCCAGCGGACGCCGACGGCCGTCGGGAACGATGTTGACCACCGCCTGCAGCCCGGCCGCCAGCGCGATCTCCTCCATCTCGGCCCGGGCGCGGTTCCCCTCGACGATGCCGAGGCCGGCGCCGGACAAGCCGGTCACCGCCGGCCGGTGGTTCATCTCGAGCGTCTCGATGCCCGCCAGGCCGGGCAGGACGATCTTGCCGCCACCGCCGAACCCGGCGTAGGGGTGCGGCACGACCGAACCGACCGCGAGCCGCACGTCAGCCTCGACGAACATCCGATTGACGTGGATCGGCAGGCCGCCGCGCGAGACCCCGAGATCGGCCAGGTCCTCGTACGGATGGTGGTTGAAGACGTCACAGCTCTCGACGACCCGCTCGCCGAGCTTGGCGATCAGCTCCGCGCGTCGCAGCGGGGCGTGCCCGCCGAGAGCGACGAGCACGCGCACGCGGCCGGGCGGGATCCCGGCCGCGGCGAGGCGGTCGAGCAGCGCCTCGAGCACCGGAGCGGCGCAGGCCGGCCGGGTGATGTCCTCGACGGCGATCGCCGCGCAGCGGGCGCCCGCCGCCAGCTCCTCGACCGGCGGGGCCTCGACCGGACTGGCGAGCGCCTGCTCGAGGTCCGGGCCGCGCTCGTCGCCGGCGATCGCCGCGAGATCGACGCGCCAGCCGTCGGGCAGCGGAAACTCCCGCTCCTCTTCGAGCACGAACGCGCCCCACGGCAGCCGCAGCGTCGGGCCCGCCATCACGCCCTCCCTTCCACGACCCGGGCCAGCGCGCCGGCCAGACCGGCGGCGAGGTCCTGCCGCTGGTAGTGCTCGAGGATGTACCGGCGGCCGGCCAGCCCCTGCTCGACGCGGCGCTCGACCGGCGCGGCGGCCAGCGCGGCGATGGCGTCGGCCAGCGCCTCGGGCTGCTCGGGCGGGACGACCACGCCCGCCCCGGCCTCGCGCACCAGGTCGGCCATCTCACCGTGCGCCCCGACGACGACCGGCCGTCCCGCGGCCAGGTAATCGAAGATCTTGTTCGCCAGCACCATCTTCTGGAACGGATGATCCCACGTCACGACGATGCTGGCGTCGGCGGCACGGATCGCCTCGAACGCGTCGCGCTTCGGCAGCGCGCCGCGGAAGCGGACGTGGTCGAGACCCTCGTCGGCGGCCCGGGCGGCGAGCGCGTCCTTCTCGTCACCGTCGCCGATGAACTCGAAGTCGACCGCCGCGCCGCGCCGCGCCAGGATCGCCGCCGCATCGAGCACCTGGCCGAGCCCGTTCCAGCGCCCGTGCGCCCCGCAGTAGACGACGACGAACCGCTCCCGCGGCACCGGCGGCGGCGGATCGCCCGCCTCGACCATCCAGTCGTCGACGCCGTTGGGGACGAACAGGACCTTCCCCCGCGGTACCCCCGTCGCGACCAGGCCGTCGCAGATGCCGCGGGTGACGCCGACCAGCAGCGCCGCCCGGCGATAGAGAAACCGCGCCAGGGCCGAGGCGGCCCGGGTCGGCGTCGAGCGCTCGTCGAGCACGCCGGCGACGATCGCCGATTCGGGCCACAGGTCGCGCAGTTCGAAGACGAACGGCCGCCCGCGCAGCGCGGCGGTCAGCCAGCCGGGAATCCCGACCGTCAGCGGCGTCGACGAGGCGTAGACCACGTCGGGCCGGTCGATGCTCAGCAGCCCCGCCAAGCTGGCGACGGCCGCGAAGCTGAGAAAGTTGAGCAGCCGCCGCCGGAACGAGCCCCGGATGCCGGCATACGACCAGGCGCGCACGAGACGGATGCCGTCGACCTCCTCGTCGACGAACAGCCGGCCGCGGTACCGCTCGGGAACGGTCAGCGTCTTGTGGTTGACGGCACCGGTGACGACCGTCACGCGGTGCCCGGCGGCGACCAGCGCCCGGGCGAGCTGGTACGGCCGCGAACCGCCCGGCTCGTGGGGCAGATTGAAGTACTGAACGAAGTAGGCGACGTGCATCGGCGCGCCGCTCACGAGACGCGCTCGACGGTGGCGTCACCGGCCGCGGGACGCCCGCCGATCTCGAGGCGGGCCTGCTCGAGAAAGCGCCGGAACGGGCCGCGCTCGTCGTCCGGGTCGTTCCAGGCGAGGAACGCCCGGCCGCGCTCGCCCGCGGCGCGCGTCGCCGGCAGCAGCACCTCACGCGCCGCCACCGCATCGAGACTGACCGGGTCGGTCGCCGCGAGGCTGGTACCCGGACGGGCCGACAGCTCGACCGCGGTGCGCGAGCCGAAGCCGATCCACTCCGCGGTCACGACGTTGAGATCGGGCCGGCGCACGGTGCGGATCCAGTGCGCCAGCGCGCCGCCGGTGTGCCGGAAGTCGAGCGCCGACTCTTCCGGCAGGATCCTGTGCACGATGCGACGGATCACGCCGCCCCGACGGCGCGCCCAGCGCCAGGTGGCGTGGCTCGGACGCATGCCGATGTAGTGCGTGTTGAAGTACCCGGGCGGTTCGGGGCCCTGGAAGCCGCACGTGATGTCGACGACGCCCATCAGGTTCTTGATCGAGGCGGTCACGCCGGCGTAGCGGCTGTGGAAGTTGAGCGACGAGACGTTCCAGAACCGCAGCGGCCGGCCGTTCGGCTCGCCGTCCGCGAACACGCCGTCGCGCAGATCGACGATCTCCCCGGTGCGCGGCAGCCGGAACGACGGCCAGGTCATCGCGCAGCGCTGCCCTTCGGGCGTGACGTGGCACTCGTCGAGCCACCAGCGGTAGCCCTCCCCGGCGCCCGGGGTCTCGACGCGCGTCCCGCCGCCGGCGTCGCCCTGCCAGGGGTCGGGATTCGGCCCGGCGTCGGTCCAGTGCACGCGGTGGACGCGCCCGCCGGAGCGCCCGGCGAAGTGCCGGACCAGCTCGACCAGGTTCATCCGCCCGTTGGGCGTCTCCGTCGTCCAGCCACGGGACAGCGGCCGGCGGAAATGATGGTTGTCCGCCACGACCACGTCGCCGCGAAAGCCGCCCGGCCGCGCCAGGATCGCGCCGATCAGGCCCGCGAGGACGTCGGTGCCGGTCATCCCCTGGCCCCACCACTGGGCGTTGACCTTGAGCACGACGACGTCGTCCGGCCCGACCAGCGAATCGATGCCGCCCCACGCGTCGAGCAGCGCCGCCGCGTTGCGCTCCGGCTCCCCGGTGCGCGCGAGCACGACGCGGCCCTCGTGCGGCGACGGGGACGGCGTGCGCGCGCCGGGACAGCCGGCGCCGTCACCGGTCGCCGACGACCCGCGACGACAGGCCGCGGCCACCGCACCGAGCCCGGCGACGGCGAGGAAGCGCCGGCGGGGCATGCGGAGCCGGTCCGCCACGCTCATGCCTCCGCGGCGGCGCGCTTCTTCTCGACGAAGGCCTCGATCCGGCCCAGCGAATCGAGGTTCTCCGGGGTCAGGTCCTCGTCGGCGACCTTGATCCCGTACCGCTCCTCGAGGAATCCGACCAGTTCGAGCACGCCGGTCGAATCGATGACCCCCGTCTCGAGAAACGAAGCCTCGGCGTCGAGCGCCTCGCCCTCGTAGAAGAAGTTGTCCCGGATGAACTGTTCGACGTCCTCTCTGATGCCCACCGTTCCGTTCTCCATCGCGGATCGCCTGGAAGGGCGACCCGCCTTCGATCAGCTCGTCAGTGTCGTCCGCAGGGGAAACCGCCCTGCCTCGCGGTGCGCCCGGGCGGCGACGTCCTTCCAGCGCCGCCAGCAGCGCGGCAGCAGCGCGGCGGTCAGGACGCCGATGAAGGCCATCGTCTCCCGCTCGCCGAGCGGCCGGTCGGAGCGGGACTTGGCCAGCAGCTTCCGGACGCGGTCCGGATCGAACAGACCCTGCCCGTCGAACTCGCCGCCCGCCACCAGTCCGTCGACCAGCCGGCGTCCTCCCGGTCCCGAAAAGGCGCGCACGTTCGGCGCGATGTACGGCCGCTTGTGGCGCCGGAGGATCGACTCCGGCAGCAGGTCCTGCACCGCGCGGCGCAGGATCCATTTCTCCTTGAGCCCGAACAGCTTGAGCTTCGGGTCGAGCGCCTGACCGAGTTCGACGATCCGGTGATCGAGAAACGGGTACCGCCCCTCGACCGAGTGTCCCATGCTCATACGGTCGCCCTGCGAAGCCAGCAGGTGCCCGGCGAGAAAGATCTTGAACTCGAGATACTCCGCCCGCCCGAGCGGATCGCGCGCCGCCAGCGGCTCGCGGAACATCGCCAGCACATCGGCCGGCGCGTCGTAGTCGCTCAGCGTCTCCCGCAACTCGCGCGAGAAGAACACGCGGTTGCGCCGGCCGTTGCGCCACGTCGGGCGGTGCGAGAAGCCGGGATCGCCCGGGTCCTCGAGCCCCTCGCGGTAGAACGCCTCGAAGAACGCCCAGGCCCGCCCTCCGGCGCCCGGGGCGAACGGGTAGAGCTTGCGCAGCAGGGCCGGCCGCATGCGCGAATCCGGCCGGCGGGCCCACCAGGCGCGGATCTTGGTCTCCTTGAACAGGTCGTAGCCGCCGAAGACCTCGTCGGCCCCCTCGCCGGTCAGCACCACCTTGCGCCCGTGGTCGCGCACCAGCCCGGAGAGCAGGTACAGCGGAACCGGCGCGGTGCGCAGGAACGGCTTTTCCGCCAGGCCGACGACGTCCTCGAGGGCGGAGGCGATCGCCTCGTAGTCGACGCGGACGGCGTTGTGCGCCGTCCCGAGCGCCGCGACCGCGACGCGCTGTTCGGGACTCTCGTCGTAGTCGCCGTCGGCGAACGTGATCGAGTACGTCTCGAGCGGCGTCTCGGTCAGCGTCCGTACGAGCGCCGTCGCGGCCGTCGAGTCGAGACCGCCCGAGAGGTAGGCCCCGACCGGAACGTCGGCCCGCAGCCGCAGCCGCACGCTGTCCTCGAGCAGTCCGCGCAGCGCGGCGACCGCCTCGTCCTCGTCGCGGATCGGCGCCGTGGCCTCCGGAACCGGCAGGTCCCAGAACCGCCGCTCGACCGGCTCGCGCCCCGGCTCGACGACGAGCAGCGTGCCCGGGGGGAGTTCGCGCACCCCTTCGAGCACGGTCCGCGGCGGCACGGTGGTCCACAGCGTGAACACCTGGTCGATGCCGCGCGGATCCCACGCCGGCTCGAGACCGGCGCCGACGAGGCACTTCATCTCGGAGGCGAACAGCAGGCGTCCGCCCTGCCCGGCCCAGAACAGCGGCCGGATGCCGAGCCGGTCGCGGGCCAGCACCAGCCGCCGCGCGCGCCGGTCCCACAGCGCGAGCGCGAAGTTGCCGTTCAGGCGCTCGACGAACGCCAGGCCCCACTGTTCGTAGGCGTGGACCAGGACCTCGGTGTCCGAGCGGGTGCGGAAGCGATGTCCGGCGGCGACCAGCTCCTCCCGCAGCTCGATGTAGTTGTAGACCTCGCCGTTGTAGGAGATCCAGACCGCGCCGTCCTCGTTGGACAGGGGCTGATCGCCCCCCTCGAGGTCGATGATCGCCAGCCGCGCATGGGCCAGGCCGACGGGCGGATCGACGAGCAGACCGAAGCCGTCCGGCCCGCG
>JAJRXN010000381.1 GCA_024276295.1 Acidobacteriota bacterium | reverse complement strand
GTTGCGGCGCCGCCGGCGCTCGGACGCGAGCGCGGAAAGCTCGGCGACCGGAAGGTGCGCAAGGAGCTGCGCTTCGCCGCGGAGGTCGCCTCGAAGGGACTGTGGCGCGAGGCGCTCTACCGCTGGAAGAAGGTCCTCGAGGCCCGGCCGGACGATCCGCGGCTGCTGAACAACATCGCCGTCGCCGAGGAGGCGCTCGGCTTGTTCGACGACGCCGCGCGCGACTACGCCCGGGCGCTCGAAGCCGGCGGAGACCGGATCGAGGAGATCCGCGCCAACGCCGACCTGTTCCGCAGCCGGCCGGGCGCGGGCCGGCCGGAGCCGGACGGGCAGCCCGCGGCGCCGGACGTGCGCCTGGTGCCGGACGACGGAGCGGGCGGATGACGACCGCGCGGCGCGCACCACGGCTCCTCGCCCTGCTCGGCGCGCTCGTCGCCGCGGCGGCGGTTCCTGCCGCTGCCGGCTGGAAGGAGGTGACGATCTCGATCCCGGTCCGGCCGCTGATCGAAACGCGCCCGGGCGACCGCGTGCTGGTGACCCTGTTCCGCGCCAACGATCACCCCCGCTTCGCGCCGGGGCTCGAGATCAGCCGCTGGCTGCGCCGGACGCTCGAGCGCAGCACGCCGCTCGAGACGATCGACACCCCGCCGCCACCGATTCCCGAACAGCGCGCGGAACGGCTGGCGACCAACGATGCTTTCTGGAGACAGCTCGGCGAGGACTGCGACGCCGACCTGATCGTCGCCGGCATCGCGCGCTTCGATCGCGAGGACCGGTCCGGATTCGTCACGCGGGACTTCGAGAGCCCGGTCACCGGACAGACGGTCCGGCGAACCGTCTACGAGGAGCGCTACGCGTACCGGTTGAAGCTGGAGATCTTCTTCCTCAAGGGAGACAACGGTGCCCTGCTTCACGAGGACATCTGGACAGCCGAGCAGATCCTTTCGGGCGCCGAGCCGCAGGAGGACCTCCAGATGCTGCATTTCCTGCTCGAATCACTGCGACCCGAACTGCTCTCGGTCCTCGTCCCGACCAGACGCGACGAGCCGCGTCTGATCTGGGTCGAATAGCCGGCGGCGTGGATGGCGGGACGGAAGCCCGCCGACGACCCGGGAGGTCTCGTGAGACACGGCAATCGGCACATGGCGCTCGGGCTGCTGCTCGCGGCCTGCGTCGTCCTCGCACCGGTGGCGCAGGCGCAGTACTTCGGCAAGAACAAGATCACCTACACCGACTTCGAGTGGAAGGTCTACCGTTCGCCCCATTTCGAGGTGCATTACTACCAGGGGATGGAGGATCTGATCGAAGAGGTCGTCGACGAACTCGAGAGCGCCTACCTCGACATCTCGCACATTCTCGACCACGAGCTGCGCGAACCGACCCCGGTGATCCTCTACCGAACCCACGCCGAGTTCGCGCAGACCAACATCCTGCTGCAGGAGATCCCGGACGCGGTCGGCGGTTTTTCGGAGCCGTTCCAGAACCGGCTGGTGATTCCGATCGACGATCCGCCGGACAAGCGCTACAAGCTCGCGCGACACGAGCTGACCCACATCTTCCAGTTCGACATCCTCTACGCCGGATCGTTGCGTCGCGCGCTGCGCGGCCAGGCGCCGTTGTGGTTCGTCGAGGGCATGGCGAGCTACATCGCGGACGACGAGGACTCCTTCGACCAGATGGTGATCCGCGATGCGGTGGTCAACAACCTGATGCCGTCGATCCGCGAGATGAGCTTCTACGGCTTTCTCTCGTACCGCTACGGCCACGCGGTGTTCGACTTCATCGAGCAGGAGTTCGGCCCGGAACGGTTCCGGGCGCTGGTCTTCGACTTCCGCCAGGTGCTCCTGGCGCAGAACATGGAGAAGGTCTTCCGCGACGCCCTCGGCCTGTCGCTCGAGGCCTTCGACAGGCGCTTCGCGCGCTTCCTGCGCCGGCGCTATCTGCCGGTGCTGACCTCGACGCGCTCGCCCGACGAGTACGGCGAGGAGGTCGGGATCGCCCGGCGCGGCGTGTTCACCATGTCGCCCACGCTGAGCCCCTCGGGCGAGCTGGTCGCCGCGCTGTCGAGCCCGTCGCGGCTCGAACTCGACGTGGTGGTCCTCTCCGCGCGGGACGGCGAGCTGATCCGCAACGTCACGCGCGGGTTCACGAATCGCTGGGAGCGGATCGTCACCGGCGCGTTCGAAGGCAAGCGCGACGTGACCTGGTCACCGGACGACGACCGGATCGCGTTCTTCGTGCGCAAGGAGCAGTACACGCCGCTGGCGATCTACGACGCCCTGACGGGACGCCGGCTGGAACTGCGCCGGCCGGGAAACATCGCCTCGTGCATGTCGCCGGCGTTCAGTCCCGATGGCCGCCGGATCGCCTTCAGCGGCAACCTCGACGGCGTGTGGGACATCTTCATCCTCGACCTCGAGACCGGCGAGATCGAAAACGCCACCGCGGACCGCTACGTCGACTCCAACCCGTGGTGGTCCGCCGACGGCAGGCAACTGATCTACAACCGCCGCATCGGGCAGTTCGAGAAGGTCTTCGCCGTCGACGTCGGCTCGCCGGAGCGCAAGACGCAGCTCACCGCGGGGCCGGCCTCCGACCTCGAGCCGGTGCTCTCGCGCGACGGGCGCTGGGTCTACTTCAGCTCGGATCGCGGCCAGTGGGGCGTGTTCAACATCCACCGGCTCGACCTGCAGACCGGCGCCATCGAGCGGCTGACCAACCTCGGCGGCGGCGCGTTCAGTCCGGTCGAGCTGCCGCCGGCGGACGACGGTGCGCCACGGCTCGTGTTCACCGCGTTTTCCGGGGGGACGTTCCGGCTGTTCCGGATGAAGCTGGCCGGCGAGGCGGTCCGCGAGGCGATCGAGGCCGGTCGCCGCGAGCCGAAGTCCAGCCCGCTGGCACCCAGCCGGCGCCACAAGCGGATCCAGGCGATCCGCACGGTCTCGGGACTCGCGCCGCTTCCGGTCGAGACGGAGCGCGCGCCGGCCGCCGGCGAACCGGGCGGGCAGCCCGGCACGACCCCGGAGGAGGAAGAAAGCGAGGAAGACGCCGACCTCGCCCCGTTCGAACCGCCGCTGCGGCTCGGATTCGACCCGACCCGCGTGGCGGCCTACAAGCGCAAGTGGGACATCGACATTCCGAGCGCCTCGGTCGGCCTGACCGACGACGGCAGGGTGCTGGCCAACACGTCGATCGTCTTCAGCGACCTGCTCGGCGACTACCGCGCCGTGATCAGGATGTCGTCGTACAGCACGTACACCAACACGTCCCTGACGTACCTCAATCTCAAGCGGCGCCTGGACTGGGGCGCGCGGTTCCTCGACTACCGCGACTACTACCTGTTCGTCACCGCGGGCGGCCTGCTCGAATCCCAGCGCGCGACGCGCTACACCGCCGCCACGGCGTTCGCGACCTACCCGTTCAACCGTTTCTGGCGCGTCGAGGGATCACTCGGCTTCGCCCAGAGGCGCCAGAACCTGCCGGTCGACTCGGGCGGAGGCTTCGCGTTCTTCGAGTTCTCGGACGACTTCCCGACCGCCTCGATCCACCTGGTCGCCGACACCGTGCGCTACCAGCGCTTCGGGCCGCTGCACGGCTATCAGTTGCGCCTCGGGCTCGACGGCTACCGGTTCGTCAGCGGAGACAACAGCGGCGAGAGCGTGCTGACGTACCGGGTCGACGTGCGGGGCTACCAGAAGGTCACCACGCGCAGCCTGCTCGCCGCACGCGTCGTGGCGCGGATCTCCGACGGGCGCGCCGCCTCGGTCTACTCGATCGGCGGCATCAACCAGATCCGCGGCGTGCGTTTCCGCGAGCTGTTCGGTGACAGCTTCTTCTTCGCCAACTTCGAGTTCCGGTTCCCGCTGTTCAACGTGATCCAGTGGGCCTTCGGACTCAACGCCGGCCCGGTCCGTGCCTTCGCGTTCGTCGACATCGGCTCGGCGTGGTTCAACGACGTCACCTACTTCGACCCCGGGACCGGAACGATCCAGCGCGGGAAGGCGGTCTTCGACACCGACCTGCTGACGTACCGCAAGTACGATGCCCGCGACGACCAGGGATTCCTCAAGGACGTGATCGCCACCGCCGGGCTCGGTTTCCGGATGCCGATGTTCGGCCTGCCGCTGACCTGGACGTTCTCCGTCCGGCACGACGGCAAGGACTTCGGCCCCTGGCATTCGAACTTCTACATCGTCCACGACTGGTAGGGACGTTCGGTCGCCGCAGGCCGGCCGGTTCGGGATCACTCCACCGTGACGGACTTGGCGAGGTTGCGCGGCTGGTCGACGTCGCAGCCCCGCAGCAGCGCGATGTGATACGCCAGCAGCTGCAGCGGCACGACGTTGACGATCGGCTGGATCAGCGGCGGAACCTTCGGCACGCGCAGCGTCCGGTCGACCTTGTCGTCGAGCGACGGGGCGTCCTCGGTCGTGACGACGATCAGCCGCCCGCCCCGCGCCCGCACCTCTTCGATGTTGGAGATCATCTTCTCGAACACCGCGTCGGCGGGCGCGAGCGAGACCACCGGCAGCGTCTCGTCGATCAGCGCGATCGGCCCGTGCTTCATCTCGCCGGCCGGGTAGCCCTCGGCGTGGATGTACGAGATCTCCTTGAGCTTCAGCGCGCCCTCGAGGGCGATCGGATAGTTGATTCCTCGGCCGAGGTACAGGAAATCGGTCGCGTCCTTGAACTCGCGCGCCAGCGCCGCGACCTGCGGTTCCGCCTCCAGCGCGCGCTCGATCCGGCCGGGCGCCTGGGCCAGCGCGGTCAGGTGCTCGCGCACCTCGTCCGCGCCGAGCACGCCGCGGGCGGCGCCGATCCTGAGCGCCATCAGGTACAGCGCGACGAGCTGCGCGGTGAACGCCTTGGTCGAGGCGACGCCGATCTCCGGCCCGCAGTGGGTCAGGATCGTCCCCTCCGCCTCGCGGGTCGCGGTCGAGCCCATCACGTTGCAGATCGCCACCGAGCGCGCGCCGCGCCGCTGGGCCTCGCGCAGGGCGGCCAGCGTGTCGGCCGTCTCGCCCGACTGCGTGACGATCGTCATCAGCAGGCGATCGTCGACCAGCGGATCGCGGTAGCGGAACTCCGAGGCGTAGTCGACCTCGGCCGGGATGCGGGCCAGCGTCTCGATCAGGAACTTGCCGACCAGCGACGCGTGCCAGGACGTCCCGCACGAGACGAGCGCCACGCGATCGATCCGCGCCAGGTCGGCGTCTTCGAGCGGGAACTCCTCGCGGGCGAACATCACCTCGCCGCGGTCGAGCGAGATCCGCCCGGCGAGCGTCTCCTGCACGCTGCGCGGCTGCTCGAAGATCTCCTTGAGCATGAAGTGGCGATAGCCGCCCTTTTCGGCGGCGATCGGGTCCCAGGCGATCGACTTCTCCTCGGCGCTGACCGGCTGCCCCTCGGCGTCGATCACGTCGACACGCTCGGGCGTCACCGTCGCGATCTGGCCGTCGTCGAGGAAGATCACGCGCCGCGTGTGGGGCAGGATCGCGGTCAGGTCCGAGGCGAGGAAGTTCTCGCCTTCACCCAGCCCGGCGATCAACGGCGCCCCGCGCCGCGCTCCGACGATCTGCTCCGGCTGCCGCGCGTCCATCACGCAGATCGCGTAGTTCCCGTCGAGGCGCCCGGCGGCGCGCCGCACCGCTTCGGTCAGGCTGCCGGCCTCCGCCAGCTCGGAGGCCACCAGGTGGGCGATCACCTCGCTGTCGGTCTCCGAGGCGAACTCGTGCCCCCTGTCCCGCAGCTCGTGCTTCAGCTCGAGGTAGTTCTCGATGATCCCGTTGTGGACGAGCACGATGCGCCCGTCCGGGCCGCGGTGCGGATGCGCGTTCTCCTCGCACGGCCGGCCATGAGTCGCCCAGCGCGTGTGCCCGATGCCCTGCCGGCTGTCACCGGGAGGATCCTGCTCGAGCACGCGCTCGAGGTCCCGCAGCTTGCCGGGGGCGCGGCGGACGACCAGCGCCCCGCCCTCGACCAGCGCGATGCCGGCCGAGTCGTAGCCGCGGTACTCGAGCCGCTTGAGTCCGTCGACGAGGATCCGGGCCGCGGGCTGGCGCCCGACATAGCCGACGATTCCACACATCCTGCTCGTCCTCGCCCGCGCATCCCGCGGAGAATCCCGGCGTGGCCGACCGACCTCCCGGGCCGAATATGCGGCGAAGCCGCCGCACAGGCACGTCCTTGTGCGAGGCGCCTTCGCCGGGTCCCGCCCGCGTTCAGCGCCGGCCGCCGGATTCCGCGGCCCGCCGGCGCTTCCGCCGCGCCACCCAGCCCTCGATGATCTTCTGCGGGATCCTGGTCAGCGCCAGCGATCCCGCCGGCACGTCCTTCGAGATCGTCGAGCCGGCTCCGACGTACGCCCCCCGGCCGACGGTCACCGGGGCGACGAGCTGGGTGTCGGAGCCGATGAACACGCCGTCCTCGAGGACCGTGCGGTGCTTGTGCTCGCCATCGTAGTTGCAGGTGATCGTCCCGGCCCCGATGTTGACGCCGCGGCCGACCTCGGCGTCCCCGATGTAGCTCAGGTGCGAGGCCTTGGCCCCGGCGGCGAAGCGGGCCTTCTTGGTCTCGACGAAGTTCCCGACCTTGCAGCGCGCGCCGATCTCCGTGCCCGGCCGGAGGTGGGCGAACGGACCGACCGCCGAGCCGGTGCCGATCGTGCTCTGCTCCGCGACGGTGTAGTCCCGGATCGTCACACGGCTGCCGACCGTCACGTCGGTCAGCCTGCTTCCGGCGCGGATCACGCAGTCCGTGCCGATCCGCGTCGCCCCCTCGAGCCTCACGCCGGGGTGGATCACCGTGTCACGGCCGACGCGCACCGTGTCGTCGATCCAGGTCGACGCGGGGTCGAGCACCGTGACCCCGGACGCCATCAGGCCCGCCACGATGCGCCGGTTGAGGGCCGCGCCGACCCGGGCGAGCTGCTCGCGGCTGTTGACGCCGAGACACTGCTCCGGTTCGGGATGCCGCTCGGCGGCCACGCTGCGGCCGGAGGCGATCAGCAGCCGCACGGCATCGGTCAGGTAGTACTCCCCCTGCTCGTTGTCCGGACGGATCCGGCGCAGCGCCCTGTCGAGAGCCGGCCACCGCGCGCAGTACGTTCCGGTGTTGATCTCGCGGATCTCGCGCTGCTGCGGACTCGCGTCGCGGTGCTCGACGATCGCCGTGACCGCACCGCGCGCATCGCGCACGATGCGGCCGTATCCGGTCGGGTCGTCCAGCTCGGCGGTCAGCACGGTCAGGTCGGCCCGGAGACGACGGTGCCGCCGGACGAGCGCCCGCAGGCCCGCCGCATCGAGGGCCGGCACGTCGCCGCAGAGGATCAGCAGGTCGCCCGCATGCCCGCGCAGCGCCCGGCGCGCCCGGCCGACCGCATCGGCCGTCCCGCGCCTTTCCGTCTGTTCGACGAACTCGATCGGCTGATCGGGGAAACGCGCCCGGACGGCG
>JAJRXN010000380.1 GCA_024276295.1 Acidobacteriota bacterium | reverse complement strand
GCGGATGATCGGCCGTGCCGGCCTGTTCTGCGCGATGGGGCGCGGGCTGCTGCCCGGCGGCGAGCGCGCCTCGGTGCTCGCGGCGGTGCTGCTCGGCTTCGTGCCGTACGCGGTGCTGACGGTCGCGCCGTTCTTCTTCGGCCTGATCGGCCTGGTCTTCGGACTGCTGCTGGTGATGCTGGTCCACGTCGTGATCGACTGGCCGGCCGTCGGCCTGCTGGCGCTGACGCGCTTCGGCGAGCAGAGCCGGACGCCCGCGCCGGCGCCCGGGATGCCGGCTCCCCCCGCCACCCCGCCGGGAGCCCCGCCCGGAGCGCCTGCGGCCTGACCGCCCGCTTGCGCCGACGCCCGGCGGCATCGATGCTGTCGCCGCGCCACGCGCGCCGGAGAGAACGCGGTGCCCGAGTTCATCTACACCATGAAGGGGCTGGGCAAGGTCTGGCCGCCCCAGCGGACCGTCTTCGCGGACCTCTGGCTGTCGTTCTTCCGGGGCGCCAAGATCGGCGTCATCGGAGCCAACGGCAGCGGCAAGAGCACGCTGCTGCGGATCATGGCCGGCGTCGACCGCGAATTCCTCGGCGAGGCGTTCGCCGACCCGCGGGCCCGCATCGGCTACCTGCCGCAGGAACCGGAACTCGACGGCACGAAGACCGTCGGCGAGGTGATCGGCGAGGGGATCGCGGCGACGCGGGCGCTGCTCGACGAGTTCGACTCCCTTTCGGACCGGCTCGCCGAACCGATGAGCGACGACGAGATGACCGCCCTGCTCGACCGGCAGGCGCAGCTCCAGGACCGGATCGACGCCGCCGGAGCCTGGGATCTCGACTCGCAGGTGCAGATGGCGGCGGACGCCCTGCGCTGTCCGGAGTTCGACACTCCGGTGCGCGTGCTCTCCGGCGGCGAGCGCCGCCGGGTCGCGCTGTGCCGGCTGCTGCTCGAACATCCCGACCTGCTGCTGCTCGACGAGCCGACCAACCACCTCGACGCCGAGACCGTCGCCTGGCTCGAGCACTACCTGCACGAGTACAAGGGGACGGTCGTCGCCGTGACGCACGACCGGTACTTCCTGGACAACGTCGCCGGCTGGATGCTCGAGCTGGACCGCGGCCGCGGCATCCCGTGGGAAGGCAACTACTCGTCGTGGCTCGAACAGAAGAAGCAGCGGCTCGAGCAGGAGGGCAAGGCCCGCGACGCGCGGCGGCGGACTCTCGAGCGCGAGCTGGAGTGGATCCGGATGACGCCGCCGGCCCGACAGACCCGCAGCCGCGCCCGGCTCCGTGCCTGGGAGAAGCTCGCCGCGGAAGAGGAGCAGCGCCTTCCGGAGACCGTCGAGATCTTCATCGCGCCCGGCCCGCGGCTCGGCGACCGCGTGATCGAGGGACGGGAACTGGCCAAGGCGTACGGCGAGCGCCTGCTGTTCGACGAACTCTCGTTCATCGTCCCCCGCGGAGCGATCGTCGGAATCATCGGCCCCAACGGCGCCGGCAAGACGACGCTGTTCCGGATGCTGACCGGCCACGAGACGCCCGACGCCGGGACGCTGGACCTCGGTGACACGGTCGAGCTGGCGTGGGTCGACCAGTCGCGCGACGAACTCGCGCCGGACGCCACCGTGTTCGAAGCGATCTCCGAAGGACGCGATCCGCTCCGCTTCGGCTCGCGCGAGGTCAACGCGCGGGCCTACGTCGCCTCGTTCGGCTTCAAGGGAACCGACCAGCAGAAGAAGGTCGGCATGCTCTCGGGCGGCGAGCGCAACCGTGTGCACCTCGCGCGCGTGCTCAAGGCGGGCGGCAACGTGCTGCTGCTCGACGAGCCGACCAACGACCTCGACGTCGACACGCTGCGCGCCCTCGAGGAGGCGATCCTCGGCTTTTCCGGCTGCGTGCTGGTGATCAGCCACGACCGCTGGTTTCTCGACCGGATCGCGACGCACATCCTCGCCTTCGAAGGCGACAGCCGCGTGACCTGGTTCGAGGGGACGTACCAGGAGTACGTCCAGGACCGTCGCCGCCGCCTCGGCGACGAGCGGCCGCACCGGATCCGCTACAGGAAGTTCGCGCGCTGACCGCCGCGCCCACCCGGCGCCGTCAGCCTCCCCGCGCCCGCCCGGCGCCGCGTCCCGGAAGATGCGGCGCATCGAGGTGATCGTCGCCGAGCGCGTCGAGGTACTCGTCGTAGGTGCCGCGGAAGTCGTCGACGCCGTCGGCTCTGATCTCGACGATGCGGGTCGCCAGGCGCGAGACGAACCACCGATCGTGGGAGACGAACACCGTCGTGCCGTCGTAGCGTTCGAGCGCCGCGGCGAGCGCCTCGATCCCCTCCGTGTCGAGGTGGTTCGTCGGCTCGTCGAGCACGAGCACGTTCGGGCTCTCGAGCGCGATCTTCGCGAACAGCAGCCGCGCCGCCTCGCCGCCGGAAAGCGCCGCCAGCCGCTTGCCGACGTCGTCCTTGCCGAACAGCACCGCCGCCAGCCTGCCGCGGACGAAACCCTTGTTCTCTCCCGGGCAGTGGTCCCACAGCCAGGTCTCGATCGCACGCGAGCGGTCACCGGTCAGCAGCTCGCGGTGGTCCTGCGCGAAGTAGCCGACGTGCGTCTCGTGCCCCCAGGTCACCTCGCCCCGGTCCGGCGCCAGCGCACCGACGGCGATCTTGAGCAGCGTCGACTTGCCGATCCCGTTCGGTCCGATCACCGCCAGTCGGTCGCCGCGCCGGACCTGCAGCGAGACGTCCTCGAGCACGACCTGCTCGCCGAACGCCTTGCAGATGCCGTCGAGCCGCAGCACGTCCCTGCCCGACGGCCGGCGCGCCGAGAACGAGAACCGCGGGTGCCGCCGCGAACTGCGCGGCAGCTCCTCGAGCGTGATCCGCTCGACGAGGCGCGCCTTGCTCTGCGCCTGGCGCGCCTTGGTCGGCTTGGCGCGGAACCGCTCGATCATCGCGCGGTGGTGCTCGATCTCCCGCTCGCGCCGTTCGATCTCCCCCTCGATCCGCGCGCGGTGCTCTTCCTTCTGGCGCTCGAAGGCGCTGTAGTTGCCGCGGTAGAGCGTCACCCGTTCGTAGTCGACGTCGAGCACGTGCGTCGCCACGTTGTCCAGGAAGCGCCGATCGTGCGAGACGACGGCCACGACGCCCCGGAATCCGGTCAGGAACTTCTCCAGCCAGCGGATCGAGACGATATCGAGATGGTTGGTCGGCTCGTCGAGCAGCAGCACGTCCGGCTCCGCGGCGAGCGTGCGCGCCAGCAGCACGCGCAGCTTGTAGCCTCCGGAGAGCACGCGCAGCGGCTCGCGGTGGAGCCGGGCCGCGATTCCCAGTCCTTCGAGGATCTCCGAGACGCGCGCCTCGAGCGCGTAGCCGTCGTGGTGCGCGATCACCTCCTCGAGCACCGCGAAGCGGTCGGCGTCGAACGCCTCGGCCGGTCCCTCGAGCATCCGCTCCTTCTCGGACAGCGCGTCCCACAGTTCGGGCCGGCCCATCATCACGACGTCGTGGATCGGCACGTCCTCGTGCCGGAACTGGTCCTGAACCAGCACGCCCACGCGGGCCCGCCGCGGCAGCGAGACCTCGCCCTCGCTCGGCGACTCCTCGCCGGAGAGGATCTTGAGCAGCGTCGACTTGCCCGAGCCATTGGCGCCGACGATCGCGAACCGCTGGCCGGGGTGCATCTGGAACGAAGCCTCCCGGAACAGCGTCTGCGCGCCGTAGGCCTTGACGAGGTTGCTGACCGTGATCACCGCTGTGCTCCTGGTGGCCCGGGGACCTTGCCCTGCCGCGTTCCGACGCGCAAACCGGGAGCGGCGCACCCGGCAGGCGCCGGTCGCAACACGGTCCCGCAACGCAAGAACGGCGCTAGCTGCGCCGGCCGCCGATCAGTCCCAGGCGGTAGGCCCAGTACAGCAGCATCAGCAGCGAGGTGATGAACGCCGCGACGTAGGTCAGCGCGGCGGCGTCGAGCACGCGGCGCGCGCCGGCGAGTTCGTCCCGCGAGACGAACCCGCTGCGGGAGAGCGTCGCCAGCGCGCGGCGCGAGGCGTCGAACTCCACCGGCAGCGTGACCAGCGTGAAGATCGTCGTCGTCGCGAACAGCGCGACGCCCGCCAACGCGAGCGAGTGTCCGAGCACCGTCGCCGTGCCGCCGAGCAGCACCGCGAGGATGATCACCACGAACGACAGCCCGCTGCCGAGGTTCGCCACGGGAACCCACGCCGAGCGGAACTTCAGCGGCAGGTAGCCCTCGGCGTGCTGGATCGCGTGGCCGACCTCGTGGGCCGCGACGCCGAAGGCCGCCATCGAGCGTCCGCCGTAGATCGGCTCGGAGAGCCGCAGCACCTTGCGCCGCGGATCGTAGTGATCGGTCAGCTCGCCGGCGACCGGAACGACCCGGACGTCGGAGATGCCGTGTTCACGCAGGATCGCCTCGGCGACTTGGGCCCCGGTCATCCCGGAGCGCACCGGCATCCTGCTGTACTTCGCGAACGTTCCCTTGACGCGGGCCTGGGCCCACAGCCCGAGCAGCATGCCCGCGCCGATCACCAGCAGGTAGAGAGGGTCGAAGAACAT
>JAJRXN010000379.1 GCA_024276295.1 Acidobacteriota bacterium | reverse complement strand
CGGTCTCCCTGGACGGAGGCCGTGGACAGGACGACGCGGACGCCGGCATGCCTCCGGGCGAGAACCCGCAGGACGTCGTGCAGCGCGGCCCCGTCACGCGAGGTCACGAGACCGATCGTGCGCGGCAGCCGGGGCAGCGGCTTCTTGCGCTCCTCGTCGAACAGTCCTTCCGCGGCCAGCCGCCTGCGGAGCTGCTCGAACGCGAGGGCGGCCGCTCCGGCGCCGAGCGGTTCGAGCAGCTCGACGATGAGCTGATAGCGCCCCGCCGGGACGTAGACTCCCGGGGTGGCGAACAGGAGCACCGCGAGGCCGTCTTCGGGACGGAAGCGGACCCGCGCGTTGCGCCCGCGGAACATCGCGCACGACACGCTGGCGCCGGATTCGTCCTTGATCTGGAAATACCAGTGCCCGGAACGGTGGGCGACGAAGCGTGACAGCTCGCCGGTCACCCAGACCGGACCGATCCCGTCCCGCAGCAGCGCATCGGCTCCCTCGTTGAGTTCGGCCACCGTCAGCGGCCGGCCGCGCGTGCCGGGACGTCCGAGGGGCGGATCGCCGGCGCGCCCGTCGCTCATCGTCCGCCCTCGCCGCGGGCGATCCGCTCGACCGTCGAGCAGCGGCCCGTCGACTCGTCGATCTCGAACAGCGCGCCGTGCAGGCCGATTCCGTCGGTCGCCGCCTCGGCCCGGGTCGGGCGCAGGGTCCGCATCCGCTCCAGGATCGCCGCGGTGTCGCGCCCGATGATCGACTCGTGCGGCCCGGTCATGCCGAGATCGGTGATGAAGCCGGTGCCACCCGGAAGCACGCGGGCGTCGGCCGTCTGGACATGGGTGTGCGTGCCGAACACGGCGGCGACGCGGCCGTCGAGGTGGTGGGCCAGGGCGGCCTTCTCGCTCGTCGCCTCGGCATGGACGTCGAAGATCACCGCGTCGACCCGGCCGGAGAGCGCCTCGAGGGCGTCGTCGGCGGCCCGGAACGGACAGTCGACCGGCTGCAGGAAGACCCTGCCGAGCACCTGGACCACGCCGACGCGGACTCCCTCGGCCGACGCAGCGACCGCGGCACCCCTGCCGGGGCAGGGGGACGGATAGTTCCACGGCCGGATGATCCGGTCGCTCTCGTCGAGCAGGCGCACGTTCGAGCTGCGCGAAAAGACGTGGTTGCCGGTCGTCAGCAGGTCGGCGCCGGCGTCGAGAACCTCGGAAACGCCGGCACTGTCGATGCCGCTGCCGCGGTGGATGTTCTCGACGTTGACGACCACGAGCCCGGCGCCGGTCTCGTCGCGCAGCGCCGGCAGCCAGCGCCGGATCGCGCGCCGCCCCGCCTTTCCGAAGACATCCCCGATGGCCAGCAGCCTCATGACGCGCCTTTCCGGTGCCGCGCAGCAGGGCCGCTGGCGTCAGACCGCATAGCTGACGGCCCGTGTCTCGCGCAGGACGAGCACCCGGACCTGCCCCGGGTACTCCAGCCGGCGCTCGATCTCCTGGGCGATCTCCCGCGCGAGCAGGATCGTCCGGTCGTCGGGGTAGTCCTGCGCGCGCACGTGGACCCGCAGTTCGCGCCCGGCGCGCACGGCGCAGGCGCGCTCGACGCCCTCGCGCGCCAGGGCGATCTCCTCCGCCTCGGCGAGCCGGTCCATGAACCGCTGGAGGTTCTCGTGACGTGCGCCGGGGCGGGAGATCGCCATCCGGCGTGCCGTCACCAGTATCACGCCCTGCGGGGTGCGCGGCGTGTCGGGCGGCTGGGCCAGCGCGCGGATCGGCTGCGTCGTGGTCGGGCGCTCTCCGAAGCGCTGGGCCAGATCGGCACTGGCGATCGCAGGGTGCGTGCGCAGCGGCTCCTTGTCGGTGCGGGCGATCTCGTGCAGCAGGCCGGCGCGCCGCAGCGGTTCGCCGTCGAGGCGCATCGCGTCGGCGATCGCCCCGGCAATCAGCGCGGTCTCGCGGGCCCGCGCCAGCACGCTGCGGCCGTGGTCGCGGAGGAACGAGAGACGGCCCAGCAGCAGGACGAGACGCTCGTGCAGTCCGGCGACGCCCACCTCGTAGGCGGCCGCCTCACCGACTTCACGGGCTTCCTCGTCCGCCTCGTCGCGAGTCTGCTCGACCACCTCCTCGATGCGGGCGGGGTGGATGCGGCCGTCCTCGACCAGCTTGCCGAGAGCACGGACGGCGATCGCGCGCCGCAGCGGGTCCCAGCTCGAGAGCAGGATCGCCTCGGGCGTGTCGTCGACCAGCAGGTCGACCCCGGTCGCCATCTCGAGGGCGCGGATGTTCCGGCCTTCCCGTCCGATCACGCGCCCTTTCATCTCGTCGCTCGGCAGGCGCACGATCGAGATCGTCCCGTCCCCGGCCACGGCGCCGCGCAGGGAAGCCATGGCGTCGATCACGAGTTCGCGGGCCCGCTCCTCGGCCGTCGAGCGCGCCTGTTCGTCCGCCTTCGACAGCAGGCGGGCGACCTCGCTCGCGCTTTCCTCCTCGACCCGCGCCAGAAGCTGGCGGCGGGCCTCTTCGGTCGTCAGTTCCGCGATCTCCTCGAGCCGGCGCGCGGCGCGCTCCTCGAACGACGCGAGTCCCTGCTCGCGCTCGTCGAGAGAGGCCGCGCGCTGTTCGAGTTCCCGCGCGCGGCTGGTCAGCTCCTCGGCGCGTTCGTCGAGTCCGGCAGCCTGCTCGTCGAGACGCTCGCGCAGCCGTGCGAGTTCCGTGCGGGTCATCTCGACCTCGCGGGCCCGCCGCTCGACATCCGCACGACGCTCGTCGATCTCGCGGCGCAGCCGCTGCTCCTCGCGGCGCATCCGGCGGCGCAGGCGGTCCCGCAGCGTCTTCTCCTGCATCCGGCGCGTCTCGTCGAGCTGCGTGGTCAGCGTGGCGACCCGCCGGCGTGCCGACCGGAGCGAGGCGGCCAGCAGGGCGGCCAGCATCGCGAGCAGCACGATGGCCGAGATCGTCGCGAGGTTCATCTCAGGGGTCCTCGGGCCCGCCGCGCCAGGGCCGCGGCCGGCCGGATGGGCGAGCAGAACAACCGGCGAAGCGCCCGGGCCGTGGCGCCCGCTTCCGTTGAAGCCTGGACGGCCAGGTGGGTGCCCTCCCGGCCGCTTCAGGCTGCCATCGCAGAACCGATGGCGGCGCACCACGGCCGGAGTCCGGGCTCCCGTCAACGAGCTGTTGGCTCAACCGGTTTCCTGGACGCTGACACGACCACCGGGAGCTCGCCGGTTGCCTCAAGTATGGGCGGCTCCCGCGAGAGGGGTCAAACGGAGTCCGGTGTCGCGGAAAACCGGCCACGGGCCTCCTCGATGCGATCGGCGAGTTCCCGCACGCGTTCGGCGAGCCGCGCGGCCTGGTCGCACCAGGTGCGGCGCAGGTCCTCGTCTTCGCCGGCGACGTTGAGCGCGGCGAGCAGCGCGACCCGCGGGTCCTCGAGATCCGTCCCTCCGGGGGCGATCGCTCGGACGGCCTCGTCCACGCGCGCCGCGATCCGGCGTACGCCGTCCGGATCGGTGCTGCGGAGGCGGAAGCGTCGGTCTCCGATCCTGACCTCGACCGGCGCCGGGCCGTCGCGGTCGGCAGCGTCGTCTGACACGCGAAGTCTCCTCCTCGGCAAGGCGTCGCCTGGCGACGCGGGCGTCGATTATAGGCTGGCGGGGGCCGGAAGCGGCCGCCGGCGACCGGGGAGGGGCAGGGATGCCGTGGCGATCCGCGCTAGAATCCCGGCCCCGCACCGGTCGTACCGGGAGGAGAGGGTCGTGACACGTCGCCTGAGGGACGTCGAAGCGCGCGTGCTCGAGGTGCTGGCCCGGGCCGAGGGGGCCCGGTCGGTCGAGGAGATCGCCCGGGGTCTGGAACTCGACCAGAGCCCGGTGGCCGGAGCGGTGACGGTGCTCGAGCAGGACGGCCTCGTGACCGTGGAGGAGGCCGAGCTGGTCGAGTACCGTCGCGGCACGCGCGGCCGGGCGTTTCCGGGCGAGTTTCCCGAGCGGCTGGTCGCCCGGGCGCTCGTGGCCGCCGGTGGCCGGGGGACGATCCCCGAACTCGCCGAACGGGCTGGCCTGCCGCCGAAGGTCGTCGGTGAGTCGCTGCGCTGGCTGCTCGCCCGGGGCTGGGCGACGAAGGACGGCCCGGCGCTGGTGCTGACCGAGGCCTGGCGCGCCGGCGAGCCCGGTCCGGCGCCGGACGAGCGGCTTCTCGCGGCCCTGCCCGAGACCGGCGGGCGGTCGCGCGAGGAACTCGTTGCGGAGGGGCTGCCGGTCGACGAGGCGCTCGGCCTGCTCGCCCGTCGCTCGGGCGTGGTCGAGACGCGCGTGCGTCGCCGGCGCACCGTCACGATCACCCCGGCCGGGCGCGCGCTGGTGGATGCCGGGCTGGACACCCGGCCCGAGGTCACGGAGCTGACCACCGACCTGCTCGTCTCCGGACGCTGGCGGGAGGTCGGCTTCCGGCCGTACGACGTCACGCTCCCCGGTACGCGGATCGCGGTCGGCAAGGAGCATCCTTTCCGGCAGATCCTCGAGCGGACGCGGACCGTGTTCCTCGAGATGGGCTTCGAGGAGACCGCCAGTCCGTGGGTCGAATCCGGCTTCTGGGACTTCGACGCGCTGTTCCAGCCGCAGGACCACCCCGCCCGCGACATGCAGGACACGTTCTACGTCGCACGGCCGGACCGGGCGCGGCTGCCGGACGACGCCCTGGTCGCCGAGGTCGCGGCCACGCACGAGAACGGCGGCAGGACCGGCTCGGCCGGCTGGCGCACGCGCTGGGACCGCGAACTCGCGCGGCGCTGCGTGCTCCGGACCCACACCACCGCCTCGACGATCCGCGCGCTGGCGGCCGAGCCCCGTGGTCCGCGCAAGGTGTTCTGCGTCGGCCCGGTTTTCCGCCGGGAGACGATCGACTACAAGCACCTGCCGGTGTTCCACCAGGTCGACGGCATCGTAATCGACGAGGACGCGTCGTTCGCCGTGCTGCTCGGGCTGCTCGGCACCTTCTATCGCAAGATGGGTTTCGAACGGATCCAGTTCCGCCCGGCCTTCTTCCCGTACACCGAGCCCTCGGTCGAGGTCTTCGTCTGGATGGCGTCCCGCTCGGACTGGGTGGAGATGGGAGGTGCCGGCGTGTTCCGGCCGGAGGTGACCGAGCCGCTCGGCTGCTCGCATCCGGTGCTCGCCTGGGGGCTCGGCCTCGAACGGCTGGCGATGTTCCGGCTTGGGCTCGGGGACATCCGCGAGATCTACCTCGCCCATCTGGACTGGCTCGAGGAGACGCCGCTATGCCGGTCGTAGGTCTCGCTCTCGAAGAGCTGTTCGGCTTTCTCGGCCGGGAGCTTCCCGTCGACGAACTCGAGAACGAACTGCACCGCTTCGGCTGCTCGGTCGAGGGGTGGGCCGACATCGTGCGCTATCGCTGTCCCGGCTGCGCCGCGGCGATCGAGTCGACCGAACAGGAAGGCGTCCCGGCGGTCTGCGACGTCTGCGGGCTCGACCTGCGGGCCGCGGAGCGCGAGCCGGAAGTCGTCGGCCGCGACCGCGTGCTCAAGATGGAACTGCTGGCCGTCCGTCCCGATCTCTTCGACGCCGCCGGCCTGGCGCGTGCCCTGCGCGGATTCCTCGGCGACGAGGAAGGGCCGCCCGGCTACCGGCTCGGCGACGGGGAGTACTCGATCACGGTCGACCCTGCGCTGGCCGGGCCGGAGGTCGTCCGGCCACGGATCGCCGCGGCGACCGTGCATGGCCTCGCCTTCGACGACCGCTCGCTGCGGGCCCTGATGAAGCT
>JAJRXN010000378.1 GCA_024276295.1 Acidobacteriota bacterium | reverse complement strand
GGCCAGCGACGATCAACCTGCGTGCTCCGCTGGTCATCTGCCCGCGCACGATGCGCGGTGCGCAGGTGATCCTCGATCGTTCCGATCTGTCGATCCGCCATCCGATCGAGGTCGGAGATCGAGACTGACACCGAAACACCGTCGGGTGGCAGGTGCTGGCGCACGGGTCGGCGCATGCCGCTCGAGGGGGACAGGGAGGTCCCGCGATGCTCGTACTCAGCCGCAAGCCCGGACAGGCGCTGCTCGTGGGTGGCAGGATCGTGATCAAGATCGTGGAGATCCGCGGTCAGCAGGTCCGGATCGGCATCGAGGCACCGGAGGACGTCTCGATCGTCCGCCAGGAACTGCACGAGCAGGTCGGGGATGCAAACAAGGCTGCCGTCGCCCGCGGCGCCCAGGATGCCTCGCGTCTGGTGACGAGGATGCGGGACAAGAAACGGAGTGGTCGGTCATGAAGGCGATGATGATGATTCCCGAGGCGTATGCCGCGCGGCTCGAGACGCTGCCGACGATGCCGGAGCCGGCCCAGCGCGTGCTCAGGATGCTCAAGGAGCCGACGACGACGGCGCAGGATCTCCAGCACGTGATCGAGCGCGACCAGTCACTGGCCGCCTCGGTGCTGCGGCTGGCCAACAGCTCGCTGTTCGCGCCGCGGCAGCGGGTGGCCAATCTCTCGATGGCGATCATGCGGATCGGGTTCTTCCGGCTGCGCTCCCTGGTGCTGACGACGGTCGTCTCGGGATTGCGCTCGCTGGTTCCCGGCAAGGCCACCTCCCAGCGCAACCAGCTCTGGCAGCATTCGGTGCGCACCGCCCTCGCGGCGAGGACTCTTGCCGACCGGCTCGGTCTCGAGTGGAGCGAGGAGGCTTTCGTCTTCGGGCTGCTGCACGACTGCGGGCGGCAGGTGCTGCTCGCCCTCGAGACCGACGACTACCTCGAGCTGATGGCCGAACACGACGAACGCCTGCCCCTGCCGGCCCGCGAGCGGAACAAGCTCGGCGTGACCCACGAGGAGATCGGCGCGGCCCTGATGAAACAGTGGAACATGCCCCGTTCGCTGATCATCACGTGCGGTTCGCACCACGGCGATCAGCAGTTCGAAGGGCCGGACAGCGCGGTCGTCGCCCTGATCGCGCTGGCCGATCGGATCGTCTCGCCCGAGAACAGCGAATCGCTCGAGCCCGCGGCCACGGCGCTGGGCATCGAGCACGAGCAGCTCGAGGAACTGACCGAGGCGATCCAGCAGACGATCCACGAGCACGGCGGCGAGCTGGTCGACATCTGACCGGAGCGTCAGCCGCCGCTGTCCGGGATCTCGATCTCGATCACCTCGACCCGCGTCGAGCCGATGTTCTCCAGCGCATGCCGTTCCGCCGGGCGCACGACGACCTGTCCCGTCCGGAGTTCGATCCGCCGCTGCGTTCCGTCGGGCGCGGTGGCCAGCAGCGTGCCGCCCGAGATCACGACGACGAAACGCGGGCGGGGGTGCTCGTGCATCGCGGCGACCTGCCCCGGCTCGTAGCTGTTGCGCCAGGCGACGGTACCGAGGCCTTCGGCGGCGATCTCGTGGCTTCCTTCCTGCGCTGCCTCGGCTTCGGGCGCGATTCCGGCGGGCGCGGCGAGAGCGACAGCCCCGAGACCCGTGACGACGGCGGCGAGAACGACGGCGCAGCGCAGACGCATGAGGGTCAACCTCCACGGCGAGCGAGCAGCAGCTCGAACTCCTTGACGTGCCGGGCGCGGCGGCGGGCCTCCTCCACGTCGACGAGACCGCGGCGGACGAGCCGTGCCAGGCTGGCATCGAAACTGAGCATCCCGTCCTGCTGGCCCAGGGAGACCTGCGCTCCGAGCTGCTCGATCTGCCCCTTGCGGATCAGGTTGCAGACGGCGTCCGTGGCCCGCATCACCTCGACGACCGGCACCCGCCCTTCGCCGTCGGCCCGTGGCACGAGCTGCTGCGAGACGACCGCGATCAGCGTTCCGGCGAGCTGGGTACGGATGATCGCCGCTTCCTGGGTCGGGTGGGCATCGACGATCCGGCTGATCGTCTGGGCCGCGTTGGCGGTGTGCAGCGTCGAGAGCACGAGGTGCCCGGTCTAGGCAGCCGTCACCGCGTTGGCGATCGACTCGGGGTCGCGCATTTCGCCGACCATCAGCACGTCCGGGTCCTGACGCAGCGCCCCCCGGAGCGCGCTGGCGAACGACACCGCGTCACGGCCGATCTCGATCTGCTCGACGACGCACGTGCCGTGGGGCAGCACGTACTCCACCGGGTCCTCGATCGTGATCACGTGGCCCGGGCGTGACTGCATGATCAGCCCGAGCAGTGCCGCCAGCGTGCTGGTCTTGCCGCAGCCGGTCGGTCCGGTGACCAGCAGGAGGCCGTGCTGCTGCCGGACGAGCGATGCCAGTTCGGAAGGCAGGTTGAGCGATTCGAGTGTCGGCAGACTGGCGGGAAAGACGCGGACCGCCGCCGACCAGGCTCCGCCGGCGCGATGCACGTTGGCCCGGAAACGCCCGAGCGTCGGCAGCGTGAAGCCGAAGTCGACCGAGCCGCGACGCGCCAGCTCCTCGCGCCGCGTGGCAGGCACGGCGGCCGCGCACAGGCGGGTGACCTCCTGCCGGTCGAGCACCGTCTGCGACAGCGCCACGAGGCGGCCGTCGACGCGGACCACGGGTGGCGCGCCCGCGACGAGCAGAAGATCGGTGGCGCCTCGGTCACGTGCCAGGCGCAGCGTTCCCTCGAGCCGCTCTTCCCCCTCGACCGTGCGTCGGGGCAGCTCCCAGTCGCGGCGTCGGGGGGAGGCCGGGCCGGCCACCTCGCCCGGCACGTCCGGCTGGATCGTCGGTCGCGCGTCGTCCTGGGCCGCGTCCCTCAGTTCGTTGAGCTGGCGTACCAGCGCGTCGAGTTCGGGATCCGGTTCGAGCCG
>JAJRXN010000377.1 GCA_024276295.1 Acidobacteriota bacterium | reverse complement strand
GCGCGCGATGGCGAAGTCGACGAGATGCACGGTGCCATCGTCGTCGACCAGCACGTTGGAATGGTGCAGGTCGGCGATCGCCACCCCCCGCCGGTGGATCGCCGCCACGATCGTCTCGAGCCGTTCGAGCGCCGCCGGCGGCACCGGCTCGCGCCAGGCCGCCAGCGGTCGCCCGGCGACGCGTTCGAGCACCAGCGCGTCGGGCGTCTCGAGCCCCAGACAGCGCGGGATGCCGGCCAGACCCGCGAGACGGGCGTACACGCGCGCCTCACGGCGCAGCGTCGGCCGTCCGTAGAGCCAGCGCACGACCGCCGGTCGTCCCGCGTAGTCCTTGACGATCACGTCGGTCCCGCCCCGGCGTTCGGTGCGGATTTCGGCCTTGGTCCGATTGCGCGGCCGGTGGATCGTGGTCATCGCCGGAGGCTCCGCACCGGTCGCGGGTAGAGGTCTTCCGGCAGCCGCCCCGTGGCCCAGAACGACCACATGCCGGCCCGTTCGACCAGTCCGCGCTGCCAGTCGTGCTGCGCCAGCGCCTCGGCCAGCGCGAGGTCGGCATGCCAGCGGGGCATCAGCACGGTCGAGTAGCGCAGGTGGTCCAGCGCGGCGGTCTCGTTCCCTCCGGCGAGCAGCAGCGCGGCGAGCCGGCCGCGCAGCCACGGGTTGAACGGCGTCTCGGCCAGGCCGCGCCGGAGCAGCCGGGCCCGCCCTGCCGCCTCGCCACCCTTCCGCGCCAGCAGCTCGTCGAGCAGCGGATAGACCGCCAGCAGACGCGGCGCGAGGCGCCGGGCCCGTTCGAGGTGCTCCTCGGCGCTCGAGAGCATCGCCCGCCGGCGCTCGTCGTCGGGCAGCTCGGTGCGCGGGATGAACACCGTCGCGCGGTCGAACCGCACGCCGGCCCGCGCCGCGGCCAGTCGCGCCAGCCGCCAGTGGGCGACGGCATCGTCGGGCCTTTCGGTCAGCCACCAGGCGAGCAGCGCCCGGCGCCAGGCGTCGGCGCCACGGCGGAACAGGCGGTCGAACAGCGCGGTGCGCGCCTCGGCGCGCACCCGGTCGCGCCACGCGTCGTCGACGCGGTACAGCAGGTCGTCGATGCGGGCCAGCAACCGGTCGAGTTCGCCGACGACGCGCTCGGGGGAAATCTCCTCCCGGGCGGCGAGCCCGTCGACCAGTCGTTCGGTCAGTTCGAATTCGCGGGACAGGAGCACCGCGTGACCGCGGTCACGGATCAGCAGCACGCGGCGCGATTCGCGGACGCCGCCGCGCTCGAACCGTCGCTCGCTCAATCCGGGCTGGTAGCCCTCGCGGACGACGATGAACCCGACGCGGATCGCCGAAGGCACGACCGCGCGCGGAAACCGCCGGCGCTCGCGCACGTTGAACAGTCCGCTGACGACGCGGACCGAACCGGCGGCGTCGGTCGTGCCGACGAACTCGAGCGACGGGCCGAGATCCTCGGCGCGTGGCCGGACGAAGGGGCTCGTGCGGTGGTCGAAGTCGGCCGGTGCCGCGGCGACCGGCGCGAAGCCGTCGTCGCGCCAGGTGCGCTCGTTTTCGGCGATCGCCTCGAGCAGCCCGAGCGCCGGGTTGGGGGCCGGCAGGAAGCGGAGAAAGCCGACCAGCCGCGCGCCGTCGGCGTCCTCGGCGACGCCGTAGAACGTCGGATCGTAATAACGGTAGACGCGCGCGCCCTCGACCGGACGCTCGGTCTCGTCGAGCACCTGGATCTGCGTGACGATCGCGACCTTCCGGCGCCAGCGCCAGCTTCCGTCCGCGTCGTCCCGGTCGGCCACGGGTGGGAGCAGGGCGGGGGGGATCGCCACGCCGCGCCGCAGGTGGCGTCGGACCGACCGCGCGCCGAGACGCGCCGCCCGCCGGGGATCCGCCGGCACGCGGCCGTCGCCCGCTTCCGCCACGAGGTCGGGACGCTCGATCCCGTCGATCACCGGCACGTAGCCGCGGAAGTCGCTGTCGTAGACCACGGGCGGCCGCGCCGCGAGCACGGCGGCCCCCGTCAGCAGCAGGGCGACGAGGGCGCCCACCGGTCTGCGGATCATGCTGTTCACGGCGCGCTATCCTACCCGCAGCATGAGGTGCCGCGTGTCCGAGGCCGAACACGAGATGGTCCGGGTCGACGAGCCGGGCGAGCGGATCCGCCGGCTGACGATCGACCGCCCGCCGGTCAACGCGCTCTCGCGGGCGCTGGTCGCCCGGCTGGCCGAAGAGGCGCGTCGCGTGGCCGGAGACCCCGCCGTGGCCTGCGTGCTGCTTGCCGCACGCGGCCGGGCGTTCTGCGCCGGGGCCGACCTCAAGGAGCGCCGCGGGATGAGCGACGACGAGGTGCTCGCCACGGTCGAGGCGATCGGCGAGATGACCTCTGCGGTCGCCGCGATTCCGGTCCCGACGATCGCGGCGGTCGGCGGCGCGGCGCTCGGCGGTGGACTCGAACTCGCACTGGCCTGCGATCTGCGCGTCGCCGCCGAGGGGGCACGGCTCGGCCTGCCGGAGTGCACGCTGGCGATCGTTCCCGGCGCGGGCGGCACGCAGCGGATGGCCCGCATCGCCGGGCCTTCGGTCGCCAAGGAGTGGATCTTCACCGGCCGCATCGCGACGGCCCACGAGGCGCTGGCCGACCGGATCGTCGACCGGGTCGTGCCCGACGACCGGCTCGAGGAAGAGGCGCTGGCGCTGGCCGCGGAAATCGCGCGTTGCGGACCTCTGGCGCTGCGGGCCGCCAAGCGTGCCATCGACGAGGGCCTGTCGGCGGCGAGCCTGGAGGACGGGCTGGCGGCGGAGCGCCGCGCGTACCGCACGATCGTCGACACCGACGACCGACGCGAGGCGCTGCGGGCGTTCGCCGAAAAGCGGCCGCCGCGGTTTCAGGGCCGCTGACGCGGATCGCCGGCCCGGGCGCGCCGGAACAGCCCGAAGCAGCTCGTGTAGCCGTGCAGGAAGGTGAAGCCCTGGACGGGGCCGATTTCGCCGTTGCAGAAGAACCCCCCGAGCGGAGTCGGTCCGATCTTCTCGCGGAACAGGTCGGTGTCGTGGTCCGGCACGCCGTTGAGGTGGAGTCCGCGACCGAGGCACGAGAACAGCAGCGCTCCGGCCGGCGGGCCGCCGCGGGCCGCCATCTCCTGCCGGAAGGACTCCAGCGCGGAGTCCAGGTCGTCGTGGGACGTCGTCGCATCGCGGACGTGGAACTGCACGATCTGCGTGTCCGTCAGGCGCGCGCCGACCACCAGCGTCTTCGTGCCCTCGTCGACGCCCAGCACGTTGCGGATCAGGAAGTCGCCCTGCCGGAAGTCGGTCTGCGATTCGTGCATCGCGATGCCGAGGTGCAGCGCCTCGCGGAACAGCTCCTGGTCCGCCTCGTCGAGGTCGCGGAACAGCTCGGCGAGCACCTCGAGCACCGGCCGGCCGTTGATTTCGACGAGCAGGTTGCCGCGGCTGCGCGTGACGAACATCGGATCGCCGATCGGCCGGCATCCCTGGGCGACGATGGTGTCCATCGCGATGTCGCCCGACAGCGCGAGACCGACCAGACCCTCGTCGTGCAGCGTGTCGCCGAGCAGCAGGGCGTGCTCGCCGGCGGCCCGTCCGCCGCTGGCGAGGCCGCCGATCTTCGGCGTGATCGGCAGCGCGGCGTCGAGCCGTCCGAGCAGCGGTTCGGGATCGAACGTGAACGGGTCGGCGAGCAGCACCATGGCCCGCGCCTCGTCGGCGCGGACGCCGAGTCGCGCGGCGAGTTCGGTCGCCGGCGCTTCTGCCGGCGGAAGGTCCGCGACGCGCACGTGGAACGGCGTCAGCGTGACGTCGGGAAGCGAGGCGACGGTGACCGAGACGCCGGGCCGTTGCTCGACCTCGCGACCGGCGCCGATCACGCCGCCGCCCGTGCAGCCGAGGGTGATCCGCGCTCCGGTCGCCCCGGCGGCCAGCATCGGCAGCCGTTCGATCGCATCCGCGTGGTGCGGGCTGACGAACACCAGCGCCAGGTCGGCCTGCGCGCTGCCGAGCGTCGCGGTGGCGCCGGAGGCGGCCTCGACCAGCGCCCGGCCCAGGTCGGCCGCGCTCGAGACTCCCGAGCCGAACTTCATCGACGAGACGTCCGCGATTCGATCATGCCGGCCACGGTACCAGAGTCCGGCGGCTCCGCACTTCAGCCGGCCGACAGGCCACCGTCGACGACCAGCACCGCGCCGTTGACGTACACGGCGTCGTCGCCGGCGAGGAACGCGACGGCGCCGGCGATCTCGCCGGGCTCGGCCTGGCGTCCGGCCGGGATCCTGGCCTGCGCGGCCGCCGCGCCCGGATCGACCTCCGGACGCAGGCCCATCGCCGTCGCGACGTAACCGGGACAGACCGCGTTGACGGTCACGCCACGGGCGCCCCATTCGAGCGCCAGGGCGCGCGTCAGTCCGACCAGCGCGTGCTTCGAGGCGACATAGGTCGAACTGCGCGCGGCGCCGCGCAGTCCCTGCACCGAAGCGATGTTGATCACCCGGCCGCGGCCGCGCGCCGCCATCGCCGGCAGCAGCCTGCGACAGAGCAGCCACGGTCCGCGGACGTTGACGGCGAAGATCCGGTCCCACTCGGCAGGCGCCACCTCGTCGATGCGATGAAACGGCCCGCCGACGCCGGCGCAGTTGACCAGCACGTCGATCGGCCCGAGCCGCGCCTCGGTCTCGTCGACGAGCCGCCCGGTCGCCTCCGGATCCGCGACGTCCCCCTGCAGCGCGAGCGACGGCCCGGCGGCGTCGCCTTCGTCGGGCGGGGTGATGTCGAGGCCGGCGACGGCGAAGCCGTCGTCGGCGAGCCGCCGGACGATCGCGCGCCCGATGCCGCCCGGCTGCCGGTCACCAGCGCCACGCTCCGGGGCCGGTTCACAGCACGCCTCAGCGCGGCATCACCGTCACTTCCGTGACGTGGGCCCCGGGCGGCGTCTCGAGCAGATCGGCGATCAGCGGCGCGAGCGCCGCGGCGGGCATCATGCGGGCGCGATCGAACGACTCCTCGCGC
>JAJRXN010000376.1 GCA_024276295.1 Acidobacteriota bacterium | reverse complement strand
TTTCCGATGCACGCCACGACGAGCGGGTTACTGCCGCAACCGGCAGCGCTCGACCAGCGCCTCGAGTTCGGCGGCCGGAAGCCCGCGCTCGAGTGCCGGCAGCAGGATGTTCTCCTCGCGCGCCTGGTGGTGATCGGCCAGCCGCCTGATCGTCCCCTGCTCGTCGAACAGCGCGATCAGCTCCCGGGTCGACGGCGGCTCCGCGCGGGCGGCGAGCGCCGCGACGGCGCCGCGCGCCGCGGCCGCCAGCTCCAGCATCCGGACATGTTCGCCGGAGTAGATCGCGACGGCGGCGGCGCGTCCCGCCTCGACGGCGCGGTCGGCCCGCGGAAGGATCAGCGCCTCTTCCAGCGCGGCATGGGCGCGCAGGGCGTCCTCCCACGCCTCGAACAGCTCGCGCGCCTCGTCGAGCCGCCGTTCGAACAGCGCCTCCCGGGCACGCAGGAACAGGTGGTCCAGTTCGCGGTGGAGCGAGCGGAACAGCGACGTCAGGGGGCCGGCGGGTTCCCGGGAAGACGGCATCGCGACGACCTCGTCCGCCGGGGCGCGGCCCGGCGCGTCGCGCCCATTCTTCCACGGCGGGGATCGCCGGGCGCGCGGGGCCGCGCGGCCCTTGACTCCGTAGTGTGGTACGGACCGTAGACTGTCGGTCGACGGGATCAGGAGAGCGGCGATGGACGCTTCCGGACGACTGACGACGGGACGGCTCGCGCGACTGGCCGGAGTCGGCGTCGAGACGATCCGCTTCTACGAGCGGCGCGGCCTGCTCGAGGAACCCCCGCGCACCGAGGCCGGCTACCGCGAGTATGCGCCGGAGACGGTGCGGCGGCTGCGGTTCATCCGGCGGGCCAAGGAACTCGGGTTCACGCTCCGGGAGATCGGCGAACTGCTCTCGCTGCGCGTCGCGCCGGGGGCGACGTGCGCCGACGTGCGCCGCCGCGCGGAGGCGAAGCGGCGCGACATCGAGGAGAAGATCCGCTCGCTCGAGCAGATGAACGCGGCGCTGGCGAAGCTGAGCCAGGCCTGCCGGGGGCGGGGGCCGGTCGGTGACTGCCCGATCCTCGAGGCGCTGGAGGACGACGAGCCATGATCACGATCGAGCTGATCCACGACGCCGACTGCCCGAACGCGGGGCGCGCCCGCGAGGCGCTGGCCCGCGCCCTGGCCGAGGCGGGCCTGCCGCCGCGCTGGACGGAGTGGGAGCGTGGCGATCCCGGCGCCGCGCCGTGGGTCCGCGCCTGGGGCTCGCCGACGATCCTCGTCGACGGCCGCGATGTCGGCGGCCTCGACCCGGGAGACGGCTCGTCGTCGTGCAGGCTCTACAGGCTGCCGGACGGCCGGCTCTCGGGAGCGCCGACGACGGAGATGATCACCGCGGCGCTCGCCCGCGCAGTGCAGGACGGTGTCGGCGAGCCGGAACCGCAACCGCGTGCCGTGCGGCGGTCCCGGCGCGGAGGCTGGCTGGCGACACTGGCCGCGCTCCCCGGCGCCGCGGTGTCGGTGCTGCCGGTCGGGCTGTGCCCCGCCTGCTGGCCGGCCTACGCCGGGCTGCTCGGGGCGCTCGGGCTCGGCGCCCTGCTCGAGACGCGCTGGATGCTGGCGCTGACGGTCGTGCTGCTGGGAATCGCCCTGGCCGCCCTGGCCTGGAAGGCGGGGCTGCGGCGCGGATGGGGGCCGTTCCTGCTCGGACTCGTCGCGGCGGCGGTGCTCCTGACCGGCAAGTTCGTGCTGGACTCGCAGGCGACGTCGTACTCGGGGGCGGGCCTGCTGATCCTGGCCTCGCTCTGGAACGCCTGGCCGCTGCGTCACCCCGAACTCGAAGAGGACGATCACGCCAGGGCGAGCACGTCGCCCTGCTGCAAGGGAGAACACTGACATGGCCGACAGACGCAAGGTCGAGATCTTCAGCGCCGGTTGCCCGGCGTGTGACGAGACGGTCGAGATGGTGAGGCGGATCGCCTGCCGCTCGTGCGAAGTCGAGGTGCTCGACATGAACGACCCGGAGATCGCCGCCCGCGCCCGCCGGCTCGGCATCCGCTCGGTGCCCGCGGTGGTGATCGACGGCCGGCTGGCCGACTGCTGTTCCGGACGCGGGCCGGACGAGCAGGTGCTCCGGGCGGCAGGGCTGGGGCAACCGATCGGGTGAGTCCCGCCGTCGGGGCCCGGCCCGGAACATGCGTGTCCCCCGGGCGAATCGCCGGAGGATCCGCGTGCGG
>JAJRXN010000375.1 GCA_024276295.1 Acidobacteriota bacterium | reverse complement strand
GTCCGTCATCTCATCGATTCCGGGCACGAGCTGTTCCACCAGATCCCGCTGCTCTGAGCGCGCTTGGCGGAGCGCTCACACGCCCCAGTCGCGCGGGAAGCGGAAGTCGATCCCGATCGTGCGCGCCTGGACCTTGCATATGATCGGTGGCATCCGCTTGAACTGCGAGCGCACCACGCGGCGCACGACGACGCGCACGGTCTGCCGGTCGATGCCGAGGGCGTCGGCGGCGCGCTCCGGCCGGCCGCCGAGGTCGACGAGGTAGTGCAGGATCCTGTCCGCTTCGTCGTACGAAAGCCCGAGATCCTGCTCGTCGGTCTGCCCGGGAACGAGATCCGCGCTCGGCGGCTTGTCGAGGATCGTCCGCGGGCAGCCGAGTTCGGCGGCCAGGAGCCGCACCTGCGACTTGTAGAGATCCCCGAGTGGGTTGAGATCGTGGGCGCCGTCGCCCCAGCGGGTCGAGTAGCCGAGCAGCAACTCGGTCTTGTTGCTGGTCCCGACCACGAGGGCGCGATCGCGCATCGCGCGGTCGTAGAGCAGCGCCATCCGTTCGCGGGCCATCTTGTTGCCGAGCCGCAGCGGATCCTCGCAGTCCGCCACCTGCCGGAAGGCGTCGACCATCGGCGAGATATCGAGCGCCTCGGACGGGCAGCCGGCGAGCGCGATCACCTCCTCGGCGTGGCGGACGCTGTTCGGCGAGGAGGTCCGGTACGGCATCATCAGCGCCAGCACGCGTTCGGGGGGCAGGGCGCGCACGGCCAGCAGCAGGGCGAGCGCGGAGTCGATGCCACCCGAGACGCCGACGACGAGCCGTTCGAAGCCGGCCTTGGAGGCTTCCTCGCGCAGGAAGCCGGCCAGCAGGCGCACCAGCCGGTCCGGCGGCAGCGGCAGCGCGACGGCGCTCACCGGCGTGGCTCCTGGCCGGTCCTGAGCCGGACGATCCGTTCGAGTTCCCGGGCGATCAGGATCGGCCGCTCGTCCCGGACCAGCGGATAGGCCGCCCGGGCGCGTCGCGTCGCCTCCGGGTCGATGTCGACCAGCAGATCGGCCGCCTCCAGCGGTTCGGCCTCGGCGAGGATCTCGCCCCCCGGCCCGGCGACGAAGCTGCCGCCCGCGAACGCGACGCCGTCCTCGTATCCGGCGCGGTTGACATAGGCGACGGGCACCGTATGGAAGCGGGCCATCGTGCGGACCAGCTCCCGCCAGGAATCGCTCGAGAGCATCTCCGCTCCTCCGGCGCCGAGACCGCGCAGCGGCGAGGCGGACAGCGCCCAGATCATCGTCGCGCCCGCCTGGGTCAGCACCGTCGACGAGGCCGGATGCCAGACGTCCTCGCAGATCAGGATCCCGACGCGGCCGAAGCGCGGCGAGGACAGGCAGCGCAGGCGTTCTCCGGGACTGAAATCCATCCTTTCGTCGAACATGCCGTAGGTCGGCAGGTAGCACTTGCGATGGACATGGACCAGGCGGCCGTCCTCGAAGTAGGCCGCCGCGTTGAAGAACCGGTGCTCGGTGCTCTCCTCGACCAGGCCGACCGCCAGGGGAAGGGTGCGCGAGATCTCCGCCAGCCGCGCCGCGGTCGGGTCGGGACGCTCGAGACGGACGGCGACGTGGGGGACCAGATCGCGCAGGCGGTAGCCGGTCAGCGCGAGTTCCGGAAACAGGGCCAGGTCGGCGTCGTTCTTCTCGGCCCTCGTGACCGCCGCCGCGATCTGCTCGAGGTTGGCGTCGAGGTCGCCGAGGGTCGGGGAGAGCTGGCAGATGGCGAGCTTCACGGTCTCCTCCCGAGAACGAGAGTCTATCCCGGATCGCCTGCCGGACCGCCGCCGCGCGGGTCGGCCGCCGTTTCTTGATACGCTGCGCGGCCGGCGGCTATTCTGCGTGACGGTGGATCCTGCTGCAGGAGGTGCGACGATGGCCACCGTACGCCAACCGGTCGTGGCCGGAAAGTTCTACCCGCTTCACGACACGGAGCTGGGCCGGCTGGTCGGCATGCTCTACGAGGCGGTCGATGTCGCGCCGCGCCCGGCACTCGGCGTGCTGGCTCCCCACGCCGGCTACGTCTACTCGGGGGCCTGCGCCGCCCGCGCTCTGGGCGAGGTCCTGATCCCCCCCGAGGTGGTCCTGCTCGGCCCGAACCACACCGGACACGGGGCGCGGATCTCCGCGGCGCCCGAGGACGCGTGGCGCACGCCGCTCGGCAAGGTCGCGGTCGACCGCGAGCTGCTCGAGGAGCTGGTCGCCGCCTGTCCGGCGGTCCGGCGGGAGGCGGCGGCCCACCGGTTCGAACACTCGCTGGAGGTCGAGGTGCCGTTCCTTCAGGCGCGACGGGCCGACGTCCGGATCGCCCCGGTCGTGGTTTCGACGCACGAGCTGTCCGAGCTGCTCGATCTGGGTCGGGGACTCGCCGAGGTCTGCGGACTCCGCGAGCCGCGCCCGCTGATCCTGGTCTCGTCGGACATGACGCACTACGAGTCGGCGGCGGCCGCCGCAGCCAAGGACCGCCGGGCTCTCGACGCCCTCGAGGCGGTCGACCCCGAGGCGCTGCATCACGTGGTGCACTCGCACGGGATTTCGATGTGCGGCGTGGCTCCGGCGGTGGCGGCCCTCGAGGCGCTGCGGCGGCTCGGTGCGAAGCGGGGCGAGGTGGTGTGCTACACGAACTCCGGCGCCGTGACCGGCGACGATCGCGAGGTCGTCGGGTACGCCGGGGTCGTGTTCCGGTGATCCGGCGCCGCGGGCAGCGGCTCGCGCTGCGGGGGCTTGCCGTGCTGTTCGGCCTGCTGGCCGTCGGCGCCGGCGCGCCGGTCCGCGCGCAGGGGCCGGCGGGCGCCCTCGGCCTCGAGGACGCCGAGGTCCGCTTCGAGCGTTCGCGGCGCGTGGGCGGCGCGGTGATCTTCGAGGGCGGCGTCGAGTTCCAGAGCGGCGACACGCGGATCTTGGCCGATGTCGTGACCTATCGGCCGGACAGACGGGAGGTGGTCGCCGAGGGCGACGTCGTGCTGAGCTTTCCCGGGGCCGTGCTGACCGGGCGCCGGCTGCGGTACGACATCGGGAACCAGACCGGGGAGATCGAGGACGTCACCGGGTACTTTGCTGAGAACGGCGCGATCATGCGGGCCCGCGTCGCGGCCCGCGTCGGGCCGAAGCGGATCCGCGTCGAGGACGCGTGGTTCTCGACCTGCACCCAGCCGGTGCCGTACTGGTCGTTCCGCATCCATCGCGGGACGTTCGATCTCGGGAGCTACGCCTACCTGCCCGGCGTCGCGTTCCGTGCCCAGAACCTGCCGCTGTTCTACGCACCGTATCTCGTCTGGCCGATCAAGACCGGCCGAGCGTCGGGCCTGCTGTTTCCGCAGTTCAACAACTCGGACAAGCTCGGGACGTCGATCTCGCTGCCGTTCTACTGGGCGTTCGCGGACAACGCCGACGTGACGCTGTTCTTCGAGGGGTACACACGGGTCGGCGTCGGGCTGGGCGCCGAGCTGAACTGGCTGCCGACGCCCGGCGGGCGGGCCGAGGGGCGGATGCGTTGGATCGACGACCGGGTCCGCCAGCGGAGCCGATACCGGTACGAATGGCGTCACCGCCAGGACGCGCTGCTCGGATTCGACCTGCGGGCCAACATCGACGTCGTCTCGGACTTCGACTACTTCACCGACTACGAGACCGACCTCGTGCTCGCCTCGAGCCCGCGCACCGATTCGCGCGTCACGCTGACCAGGGAATGGTCGTGGTACACGTTCTCGATCGATGCTCGGCGCCAGGAGCAGTTCTTCGTCGGCGGCGGCTTTCGGGCCAGCGTGCTGACGGGACGTGTCGTCAACCAGAAGCTGCCGGACATCGAACTCCGCGGACGGAGCCGTCGCCTCGGCAAGCTTCCGCTGTACCTCTCGTTCGTCTCCTCGATCGCGCACTTCACGCGCCGGATCGAGGCGCCGCCACCGGGGGAGACCAGCGTCCTGCGCGACGAAGACCTGGTTCCGGTCTCCGACGACGCCTGGCAGCGCTTCGACCTGGCGCCTCGGCTGAGCATGCCGCTGGTGCGACAGGTGTGGGGCGATCTGACGCTGACGATGGGCTGGCGCGGCACCTGGTACTCGGCGCGGCAGGATGCCGCCGATCCCGAGCGGATCCTCGGCCGGTCGCTCTGGCGCTCGCTGTTCGATGCCGGGTTCCAGTTCTCGGGGCCACGCTTCCAGCGCGTGTACCTGACACCCGACTGGTCGTTCTCGCCCAAGCTCAAGCACGTCATCGAGCCGTTCGTGAACTACACGTATCGACCGCGGTCGTCGGTCGACGCCGCGGAGGTGATCCGGACCGACGAGGTGGACAACGTGCCCGGCGCGCTGTCGGACTTCTCGTACGGGATCCGGCAGCGGTTCTACGTGCTCCGGCGACCGGAAAGCGCCGGCCCCTCGAGTCTGCTGACCGGTCGCAAGACCAGCTTCGAGGAGATCGAGAGGCAGGAACAGCAGGCGCAGGCGAGCGAGCAGGCGGGCCGGAAGAAGGAGGAAGGCGAGGCGGCCACCGAGCTGCCGGTGGCCGAGACCCTCAATCCGACGGAGCTGGGGTCGATCGAGATCTTCCAGACGTATTCGCTGGCGCGCACGGGGCTGAGCCGCGACATCGCGCGCCTGATCGACAGCGCCGGACAGCCGATCGTCGATCCGGTCACCGGCCGCCCCCGGACGACCGTGATCGGCCTGCGCAGCTACTCGCCGATCACGCTCCGTGCCCGGTTCAATCCGACGGGCGAGCAGTCGTTCGACGTGACGTACGTCTACGACGTCGCCAACAACCTGCTGACCGAAGCGCGGGTCTCGACGCTGCTGCGGCTGGCGAAGGGGTCGTACTTCGAGGCCTCGTGGTTTCGCCGGCGGCCTTCCGATCCGGCCCTCGCCGATCCGTCGAGCTTCCTGAGGACACGTTTCGGCATGACGGGCCGCGGCGGGCGGTTCTCGTTCGAGGCGGATCTGGACTATGACCTGGAAGTCGGCGATCTCCAGCACCAGGGTTACCTGATGCGCTATGCCTCGCAGTGCTGCACGTTGAAGCTGGGCTACGATCGGCGCGACTTTTCCGGCAACAGCCGCGAGGAGTACTACCTCGTCGTCGATCTGACGGGGATCGGCGAGATCCTCGACCTGAAGAAGTCGCTCTACCAGTAGTACCGGGGGCGCCGCCACGGACCGGACTGCGGCGGGAGCGCGCCTGCGGTATCTTTCCCGCTCGATGCCGCAGGAATCCCGTGAACTCGCCGTGCGCCCGCTGGTCGTCGGCGCCGAGGGGCTGCTGGGCCGGTTTCTCGCCGGGCAGCTCGAGGAACGCTATCCGCACGCGGTCTCGGCGACGCGGACGGAACTCGACGTCACCGACCGCTGGCGGTTCGAGGAGGAACTCGAGCGGCTGGCGCCGACCGTGGTCGTCAACGCCGCCGCCATCGCCGACGTCGACCTGTGTGAGCGGAACCCGGACCTCGCGTTCCGGGTCAACGCGGAGGGTGCCGCCAACGTCGCCCGGGCCTGCCGGAATGCCGGCGTCCGGATGATCCACTTCTCGACCGACTACGTGTTCGGCGCGGAGCCGCCGGCCGGCCCGGGATTCGCCGAGGCCGATCCGCCGGCGCCGGTCAACGAGTATGGCCGCAGCAAGCTCGAAGGGGAGCAGGCGGTGCTCGAGACGCTCGCCGACTGCGTCGTGATGCGGGTCTCGTTCGTCTTCGGACCGGGGCGGCCGACGTTCGTCGACCGGCTGATCGAGCGGGCGCGCCAGCCCGGTGGCCGTCCTTCGGCGGTCGATTCCTGGGCGACGCGGCCGACCGGACTCGACGCGATCGCGGAGACCGTCGACCGGGTGCTCGACGGGGGATTCACCGGTCTGCTCCACGTCGCCGGCGCAGGGCCCGTGGTCACACGGCTGGCGTTCGCGCGCCGCGCGCTCGAACTGGCGGGAGAGGATCCGGACCGCGTGATCGTCCAGCGCGAGGACGAACTCGATCTCGACGCGCCCCGGCCGGCCGCCACGCCGCTGGCGCTGGACCTCCACGAGCGGACCTTCGGAACGCCGCCGAGGCGCTGGGAGGACAGCTTGGCGGACTACCTCGCGTCGCTCGGCGCGGGGACGGCCCGATGAACGTCCTGCTGACCGGCGGAACCGGCTTCCTCGGCGGGCACGTGGCGCTCTCGCTGCGGGAGGCGGGGCATCGGGTCGCGCTGCTGGCCCGGCGGCCGGAAGCGGCCGCCGACATGGGCGGCGGGTTCGAGATCGTTGCGGGCGATCTGCTCGACCGCGAGGCGGTTCGCCACGCCGTCGCGGGACGCGACGCGGTCGTGCATCTTGCCGGGGTCGTCAAGCGCTGGGTCCCGGACCGGACGCTGTTCGAGCGGGTCAACGTCGGCGGGACGAGGGGGCTGATCGACGCGGCTCTCGCGGCCGGCGTCGGGCGGATCGTGTACTGCTCGTCGTTCTTCGCCCTCGGACCGACCGACGGTCGCCGTGCGGGCGACGAGACGCTGGTCCACGACGGGCGGCCTCGGAACGAATACGAGCGGACCAAGCTGGCTGCGGAACACGAGGTGCGGGAGCGGCAGGCGCGGGGCGAGCCGATCGTGACGGTCTATCCCGGCATCGTCTACGGACCGGGCCGGCTGACCGAGGGCAACCTGCTGGCCGGCGTGGCGCGGGACCTGCTCGCCGGGCGGCTGCCGGCGACGATCGGTCCGGGCGACCGGCTCCAGTGCCTGGCGCTTGCCGAGGACGTCGCCTCCGGGTTCGTCGCCGCGCTCGAGCGGGCCGCTCCGGGGAGCCGCTACATCCTCGGCGGCGAGAACATCACGGTGCGGCAGGCGCTGGAGATCATCGGCGAGGCGGGCGGCGTGGCCCCTCCGCGCCGGGCGATCCCCTACGCGGTGGCGAGGCTGATCGGACACGCGTACCTGCTGCGGGCGAAGCTGTTCGGCACGCCGCCGCCGCTGACGCCCGACGAGGTCGAGATCTACCGTCACTCCTGGGCCTACGACTCGACCCGCGCGCGCCGGGAACTCGGCTACACGATCACGCCGGCCCGTGAGGGCCTGGCGCGGATGACGCGCTGGCTCCTCGACGAGGGCCTCGTGCCCGGCGGTCCGGCTCGGGGTGACGCGTGATGGGCCGGATCGAGCCGGCCCGCCGCGCGGTGCACATCGGGATGGGGGCTTTCGCGTTCGCCCTGGGCTGGCTGAGCTGGCCGCAGGCGGCGGCGGCGGCAACGCTGGCCCTGCTCCACAACGCGCTGCTTCTGCCGCGCTACGCGCGCCGGGGGCTGTTCCGGGGCGAGGCGCGCCGACGGGGAGTCGACGCGGCGATCGTCTTCTACCCCGCCAGCGTACTGCTGCTGATCCTGCTGTTCCGCGAGCGCCTCGAACTCGTCGCCGCGGCCTGGATGTTCATGGCGGTGGGGGACGGCCTGGCCGGCCTGATCGGCGTCGCCGCCGGGCGTCAGGGCGGCTCGCTCCCGTGGAACCGCCGCAAGTCGTGGGCCGGCACGATCGCCTTCGCCGCCTTCGGCATTCCGGCGGCGATCACCGCCTGGGCGTTCGTCTCGGACCGGCCGGTCGAGGCCCGGGTGGTCGCCGCCTGCGTCGCCGTCGGGCTGGTGGTCGCGCTGCTCGAGAGCCTCGAGACCGGGATCGACGACAACCTGCTGGTTCCGCTCTCGGCGGGGGCCCTGCTCTGGATCGGACTCGAGGCGATCGCCCCGGAGGTCCTCGCCGATGGCCGGGAACTGTTCGTTGCGAGGCTGGGACCGGCCCTGGCGGTCAACCTGGTCTCGTCGGCGCTCGCGTTCCGCGCGCGGGCGGTCGATGCATCGGGCGTCGTGCACGGGACGCTGCTCGGGACCGCGATCTGGGTGTTCGCCGGCCCCGGAGCGTTCGTCGTGCTGCTCGGCTTCTTCGTGCTCGGCACGGTGGCGACCCGGCTGCGTTACCGCGAGAAGCAGGTGCGCGGCATCGCCCAGGAACGCGGCGGGCGCCGCGGCGCGAAGCACGCCTGGGCCAACGCCGGCGCCGCGGCGGTATTCGCCCTGCTGCTGGCCGGGACGGCGGACGGCGGCTGGGCGATCGCCCTGGTCGCCGCGCTGGCGACGGCGCTGGCGGACACGCTCGGCTCGGAGATCGGCCAGGCGTGGGGACGCCGTACGGTCCTGATCACCACGTTCCGGCCGGTTCCGCGGGGAACCGACGGGGCGGTGAGCCTCGAGGGGAC
>JAJRXN010000374.1 GCA_024276295.1 Acidobacteriota bacterium | reverse complement strand
GTCTCTCCTCGTGCCGGGCCGGAGCGGGCCGCGGTCGCGTCCGCCCGCGGTTCTTCCTCCTCGCCGCCTTTCTCGCCGCGGCGGGGAGCCTCCCGTGCCGCGCGGCGGAGCCGGTCGCGCTGGGCATCGACCCGCGCCACGGGCCGATGACCGCCGGCGTGCTCGCCCTGGCGCAGGACGAGCAGGGAGCGATCTGGCTCGGCACGCGGCGGGGACTAGCCCGCTGGGACGGCATCGAACTCATCCCGAACGAGGGCGCGGGTCTCGAGCGCGTCGATTTCCTGCGCGCGGGGTCGCAGCGGCTGCTCGCGGGATGGCGGGGCGAGTCGCTCCACGAACTCTCGCCCACCGGCGTCCGGCCGGTCGAGGGACCGGGAGGGGCTCCGCTCCTGGGTTTCCGCGACGCGGTCTTCGATGCGGCGGGGCGGCTTCGGATCCTCTTTCCGCACGGAATCGCGCGGCGCGAGCCGGACGGCCGTTGGGAGGAAGGCGCCCTTCCCGAAGGACTCGGGACGCCCCGGCGCCTGCTGACCGGTGCGGGCTTCGTCCTGCTCGACGGAGAGGGAGGCGTCTGGCGGATCGATCCTCCGCCGTTCGAACGCATCGCGCCGCAGCGGCGCTTTCGCCGGGTGTTCGTCACCGCGGACGGGACGATCGTCGGCATCGAACGCGGCGGCGGCCTCCATGCGCTCCGCGACGGAGTCTGGCGTCCCGAGGCCGACCTCTCCCGCTGGGCGCCGCTCGCCGTGCTCGACGTCGTCGAGCGCGACGGCGCGCTCTGGATCGCCACGTCCGACCGGTTGCTCGGCGTCCGGCGCGGCGAGGGAGCCGTCGTCGAGATCCGGCGCTGGGGACAGAGCCGGAGCACGATCCGCGATCTGCTCGTCGATCGCGAAGGAAGCCTCTGGCTCGCGACGGGGGAGGGCGTGTTCCGCTTCTCCGAGCCGGAGACGCTCGTCTACGACGTCGAGGACGGCCTGCCCCGATCGTCGTACCACGTCACCCGCACGGAGGCGGGGATCTGGATCACCGGCTGGGACGGGCTCGGACTGATCGATCTATCCGGCGACCGCCCCGTCCCGGCGAAACGACTCGACGCCTCGCTCCGCCGCCCGCCCTGCGCCGACGGCTACGGGCGCTTCTGGGCCGCCGGTCTTCTCGTCGAAGGCGGGAAGGGCGAGCCCGCGGGAATCGTCGTCGAGTCGCGCGGGCGCGATCTCCGCGTCCACCGCATGCCCCGCGACGCGGGCACGGCGGCGCGGGGCGCGTGCGCGCCCGCCGCGGACGGAACGGCGTGGATCACGCTCTGGGGCACGCTCTGGAAGACCGCGCCCGAGGGCGGGCCGCCGCGGCGGGTCGCCGACCTGCGCCCGCTCGCCGATCGGCTCGACGTCGCGCCCTGGTTCGTGCTCGAGGACGGGGCCGGCACGCTCTGGCTGGCCGACCTGTCTCGGGTCTGCCGGGTCCGCGTCGGCGACGCCGTGCGCGGCGAACTCGACGGCGTCGTCTGCGAGGAAGTTCCCGGCGTCGGGGAGATCTGGGACCTCTTCGAGGCGGCACCCGGCGAGATCTGGCTCGCCACGCGCGACGCCGGCGTCCTGCGGCAGACCGGGGAGCGCTGGGTCGAACTCGTCGGCGAGGCGGAACTCGGAACGAGCTGGGTCAAGGAACTGGCCGCCGGGCGCGGGAAGGGCGTCTGGGTCTGCGGCGACGGCGTCGTCGCCCGCGTGGAGCCGGACGCCTCGGGCCGATGGCGCCTCGTCGAGCGGCTCGACTCCTGGCACGGGATCCCCCGGGAACTCGTCGAGGACGTCGTCGAGGAAGCGGGCGGCGACCTGTGGCTCGCGACGCGCGCCGGTGTCGTGCACGTCCCGGCCCGGGTGCGACGTTCGCGGCCCTCCCCTCCCGGCGTCTGGATCGCCGAGATCCGCGCGGGAGGAACGGACGTCCCGGTCCGTTCCGGGATCCGCCTGCCCCACGACCGTGACACCGTCGAGGTCCGCTTCGTCGCCGCCTCGTATCGCGCGCCGGAACTGCTGCGCTACCGCGTCCGCTACCGATCCGGCGCTCCGTGGAAGACGACCCGTCATCCCTGGTTCCGCTTCGTCGATCTCCACCCCGGCGGTTACACCGTCGAGGTCTCCGCATCGCTCGACGGCACGAACTGGAGCGACCCTCCCGCGCGGCTCTCCTTTTCGGTCACCCCTCCGTGGTACCGGCGCGGCTGGGCGCTCGCGCTCGGCGTCGCGCTGCTGCTCGCCGCGGTCGTCGCCGTCCACCGGTGGCGCGTCGAGCGGCTGTTGCACGTCGAGCGGGAGCGGACTCGCATCGCGATGGACCTGCACGACGAGATGGGGTCGCGCCTGGGGAGCATCGGCCTGCTCGCCGGCCTGCTCGCCGACGCGGACGACGACGAAGCGGATCCCGGACGGCGTCGCGCGCTCGCTCGGCGGATCGCTCGGATCGCGCGGGACCTCGGCGACGCGCTCGGAAACATCGTCTGGGCGCTGCAGCCGGGCGGGCGGACGCTCGACCGGCTCGCCGGCGACCTCGTCGACCGGGGCCGCGAGCTGCTCGAGCCGCGACGGATCCGGCTGCGCACGACGTTCCCCCGGCCGGTGCCGGCGGTGACGCTCTCGCACGCCGTCGCGCGCCACGTGCAACTCGTCGCGCTCGAGGCGCTGCACAACGCCGCGCGGCACTCCGGCGCCACGGAGGTCGAGATCGGGCTGCGCGCCGAGGGTCGGCGGCGCTGGGCGCTCTGGATCGTCGACGACGGGAGGGGCGACGGGAATTCCGCCGGCGGCGGCGGACTGGGCCTCGAGAGCATGGCGCGGCGGGCGGCAGCGATCGGGGCCCGACTGGAATGCGGCCCGGCCGAGGGCGGGGGCTGGCGCGTCGAGATCGGTTTCGATCCCGCGGCGGAAGCCGCCCACGCCTGACCCGGCCCGCCCGCACGTCCATGCGAGGCGCCGCGCCGCTCCGGCCGCGTATACTCACGCGCCGTCGCCGGTTCGAGGCGCCGGGGGCCGCACGATGGGCCGATCGATCTGCCGGACCACGATCGTCGAGGACGATCCCGTCTACCGGGAGAGTCTCGAGGCGTTCGTCCGACACGCACCGGAACTCGAACTCGTCGCCTCCCATGCGTCGGCCGAAGAGGCGCTCTCCGACCTGGAGCAGCTTCCGGAGCACCGGCGCTGGGACCTGGTGCTGCTCGACCTCGATCTGCCGGGACTCCACGGGCTCGAGGCGATTCCGCGCTTCAAGGAACTCTCGCCCGAGACGACCGTCGTCGTGCTGACGGTCTTCGAGACGCCGCCGACGGTGCTGCGGGCGATCACGGCGGGCGCCGACGGCTACCTCCTCAAGCGCTCGACCGCCCGGGAGCTGCTCCACGCGCTGCGCGCCGTGCTCGCCGGTGGGGCGCCGTTGACCTCGGGCGTGGCACGGACGATCCTCGAACTGCTGCGCCGTTCCGAGAAAGGAGGCGGCCTGCCGAGCGAGGAGCTTCCCTCCAGGCTGGGGCTGACCGACCGGGAACTCGACGTGCTGCGCTGCTTCGTCGACGGCCGCAGCTACGGCGAGACGGCGGGCGTCCTCGGCGTCGGCATCGACACCGTGCGCACCCACGTCCGTTCGATCTACCGCAAGCTGCGGGTCCACTCCGTCGCCCAGGCGGTGGCCGTCGCGATCCGGCGCGGTCTCGCCTGACCGCGGACCGAAGGCCCCCCGCTCCGGGCCGCACGCGTCCGGACGCCTCCGCGCGGATCCGCCCGCACGGGCCCTCGCATGATCATGCGATGGCCCGCACCACGCCGCTCTCATAAACATGACAAAAGATGCTCGGGGCGGCGCGTCCCGACGCCGCGCGTGTGGGTCCGACCGCGGGCGGGAGGAGAGCGGGGAACCCGGGCGGGAGGGGAGCGGGGTACTGATGACGACCACGAAGCGCCTTGCGGCCGGCGCCGCCGCGCCGACGCCGGCGGACGGGTCCCGCCGCCGGTGCATCCGGGCGGTCCCGGTGCTCGCGGGCCTTCTGCTCGCGGGGGCCTTCCTGCCCGCGTCGGCGCAACAGAGCGCGAGCTTCCGGCTCGAAGAGCACGTCTTCAATCAGGGCGGCCGGCCGGACGACGGTGCGACCGCCTCGTCCGCGTCGTACCGGATCTCGCTCGACAGCCTCGGCGAGGCCGCGGTGCGCCGCGGGCTCTCGTCGGCGTCGTTCCGGATGGACGCGTCGTTCGTCGGCGCCCATCCGCCGCCCGGGGAAGTCCGGGGGGTGCTCTTCACCGACCGGACGACGTTGACCTGGGACCCCGAACCCTCGGTCGGCGTGTACGACGTCTATCGCGACGGGCTCTCGGCGCTCGCCGGCGGCGGCTACGGGATCTGCTGGCAGGAGGACCTGGTCGGCGAGAGCGCGGCCGATCCGGACGCGCCGGCGGCGGGGACGGGATGGTTCTATCTGGTGACGGCGGAAAACCGCCTCGGAGAAGCGGGAACGAAGGGCCGGGCGAGCGACGGCGCCGAACGCCTCGGCGACGCCTGTCCATAGGAGACGACCGATGACCTGGAAGCAGACGACGACCCGGTACCTCGTCGCGACGACGGCCGTCGCGGCGCTCGCCGCCCTGGCGGCGCCGGCCGCGACGCCTCCCGATCGGATCCACTTCCAGGGCGTGTTGCGCGATGCGCAGGACAAGCCGCTCGACGACTGGTTCGAGATGGCCTTCCGCTTCTGGAGCGCGGAGACGGGCGGTGACGAGATCCTGGTCGACCGTTACATGGACGAGAAGGTGATCGTCAGCGGCGGGCTGTTCAGCGTGCAGCTCGGCGGCGGCGACGTGGTCGACGGATCCGGTCCGGGGACCTACACGTCGCTCGCACAGGTCTTCGCCGACTACCCGAACGTCTGGCTCGAGGTCCAGGTCGGCCCGGAGACGCTCTCGCCGCGGATCGAGATCGCCTCGGCGGGCTATGCGCTCAACGCGGGCCGGCTCGCGGGACGCCCCGCGGGCGGATTCCTCGACACCTCGAACGCGACGCAGACGAAGAGCGGCCAGCTCATCGTCGACGCGACCGGCCTGACCACCTACGGGATCGAGGGCTACGGCGACCTGGGCGGCGGTTACTTCGAGGACTCGAACGGCACGGGGTATGCCAGGATCGCTGACGGCGACGTCGGGATCAGAGCATACGGCAACGCGATCGGCGGGTACTTCGAGGACCGCAACGGCTCCGGCTACGCCCATGTCGCCACCGGCGAGTACGGCATGCGCGCGTTCGGCAACTCGGCCGGCGGCTACTTCGAGGACACCGACAACTCCGGCTATTCCTATGTCGGCGCCAACGACTACGGAATCCGAGCCTTCGGCTCCGCTGCCGGCGGTTACTTCAAGGACACCGACAACTCCGGCTATTCCTATGTCGGCGCCAACGACTACGGAATCCGAGCCTTCGGCTCCGCTGCCGGCGGTTACTTCAAGGACACCGACGGCTCCGGCTACGCCTACGTCGGCAGGGGCGACACCGGGATCGAGGCTTACGGCACGTTCTATGCCGGCTACTTTCGGGACACCTACGCCGGCACCTGGACCCGCGTGGCGAGCGACGGCTACAAGGTCTACGGCAACGGCACCGTCTCGTTCACGCAGAACCACCCCGAGGACCCCTCGCGGGTCGTCGTCTACCACGCGCCGGAAGCGTCGGAGGTCGCCGTCTACACGCGCGGCTCGGCGCGGCTCGACGCCGGCCGGGCGGTCGTCGCGCTCGATGCGACCTTCCCCTGGGTGACGAACCCCGACCTCGGCCTGACGGCGCACCTGACGCCCCACGGCCGCGCCTGCCTGCTCTTCGTCGAGTCGATCTCCACCGACACGCTCGTCGCCGCCAGCGACGATCCGCGTTGCGCCGACGTCGCGTTCGACTACATGGTCTGGGGCCTGCGGATCGGCTTCGAGGAGCTGACCCCCGTCCAGCCGAAGGAAGAAGAAGCCTACATCCCGTCGATGGCCTCGCACCGCGAGCGCGTCGCCGCCGAGCCGGAACTCGCCGCCTTCACCGCGCTCGAGCGCTTCAAGGCGATGCGCGCCGCGGTCGACCCGCGGCTCGACGGGAAGATCGACCTCTCGCGCGCGCAGGCGCTCGTCGCCGCGATCCACGAGTTCGACCCCGAGGTCGACACGATCGAGCGGCTCGACCCGCCGGCGGCGCCGGCGGACGGTCCGGAATCGGCTCCCGGCGAAGAGGGGCCGGTCGGTTTGCCGGAGGTCCGCGCGGACCGCGCGCCGGGACCCGCCGGGGCGTCGCCGAGCGTCGCCGCCGTCGCCGAGGCGCCGCCCGCCCCGCAGCCGGCGCTCGCGCCGGGC
>JAJRXN010000373.1 GCA_024276295.1 Acidobacteriota bacterium | reverse complement strand
TCGACGGACCCGTGCGGCCAGGTGCTCGCGCACGACGCGCTCGTCGTCCGCGAGACCGACCTGGATCCATCCGCCGGTCGGCTCGACGTACGACGAGACCCGCTCGACCGCGTCGTCCTCGGGCACGCTGGCCTCGATCCGATCGAACAGCGCCTCGGCCTCGTCGAGTTCCCGCTGGCGGTCGAACGAGATGTCGACGCGCACTTCCGGAACGCGCACCGCCTCTCCGCGCGCGGCGTTCATGCCGAGCAGCGGCAGTCCCACGATGACCGTAACGGCGATTCCGACGACCGTCGTCGCGAGCATCGGGAACGGCCGGCGCAGGCTCGTCGTCAGCAGCGCCGCGAACAGCTCCCGCACCCGGTCGGGTGGCGGGAGACCGGCGAAGGCCATGCGCTGGCGCCGCAGCCGGATGACCCGCCGCACCGCCGCCGGCGCCGCGAGCCGACGGGCGAGCATCGGCACCAGCCCGAGCGCCACCAGCAGCGAGGCGGCCAGCGGCGTGACGATCGCCAGCGCGATCACGGCGAGGATCCCCTCGAGCACCGTGTCACCGAGGTCGAGCAGCAGCAGCGGGGCGAAGACGATCGCGTTGGTTGCGCTGGCGGCGAGGATCGCCCGCGCGGTGACGGCGACGGCTCCGATCACCGCTCCCTCGGCGGCGGCGCCGCGCTCGATCCGGCGCTGGACCGCCTCGTAGACGACGATCCCGTTGTCCACCAGCATCCCGATGCCGACCGCCAGCGCGAACAGCGTGATCAGGTTCAGACTCGCCCCGGCCAGGAAGAGCACCCCGAGCGCGATCATCAGGCTGACCGGGACCGCGATGGCGACCACGGCCACGGCGCGTGGTTCGCGCAGGAACCCGAGCAGGACCAGCAACGCGATGACGAACCCGACCAGCGCCAGCCGCGCCAGCCGGGCGACCTGCCCCTCGATCTCGCGGCCGCCGTCGAACCCGGCCTCGACATGCAGCCCGAGCGGCGACAGCTCCCGATCGAGTCGGGCAAGCTGCTCGCGCAGCCGGCGGCAGACCGCCACCAGGTTCTCCTGCTCTTCCTTGAACACGATCAGCGAGATCGCCTGCCGGCCTCCGATGCGGTAGGCGTTGGTCCGGCGCGACGTCGTGCGCTCGATCGAGGCGACGTGACGCAGCTCGACCGTTCGGCCCGGCACCACGCGCACGCGCTCGAGCGACGCGATGCCAGGCGGTCGCGAGTCGACGACGACACCGAGCCATCCCGACGCCCGCTCGACGCGCCCGACGAAACCCGGCCGCGCGAGCGCCGCCGAGAGTGCGGACAGCAGATCACCCGGATGCACGCCGTGGGCCTGGCCCCGCTCGGGGTCGAACGTCACCCGGATCTCGTGCGGCGCGCTGCCGGCGCTGATCACGCGCGCCACGCCGGCGACCGAGGCCAGCGGGCGGCTGACCCGCTGCTCGACGAGATCGTCGAGTGCCTCGCGCGGCACGTCGGAGGTCACCTCGACGAGCATCACGAACCGGCTGAGCGCCTCGAAGTCGAACGAGAACACGTCGACGAGGGTGCCGAACGGCTGCTCGCGCTGGAGTTCGGCGGCGATCTGCCGCAGCTCGAGTTCGCGGGCGTCGAGGTCGGTGCCCGACTCGAAGCGGACCATCAACTGGCCGGACGAGCCGGTGATCGAGGCTTCGGTTTCGCTGACCCCGCCGAGGGCCGCCAGCCGCCCTTCCAGCGGAATCAGCAGCTCGCGCTCGACCAGTTCGGGATCGCTGCCCGGTCGGTTGAACGTCACCCACAGGGTGTCGCCGACCAGCGACGGAAACAGCTCGACGGGCATCAGCAGCAGACCGATCACGCCGAGCAGCGCCAGGCCCGAGAACAGCATCGTGGTGCCGATCGGCCGGCGCACCGGGACGGCGCCGAGGTTCATGCGACGCCCCGGCTCCCGCCGCCGATCCGGTCGAGCAGCTCGTAGACCGCCGGAACGACCAGCAGCGATCCCACGGTCGAGGCCAGCAGGCCGCCGATGACGGTCAGCGCCAGTGGTGCGCGCAGTGCGGCGCCTTCGCCGCCACCGAAGGTCAGCGGAGCGAGCGCGAGCACCGTCGTCGCCGTGGTCATCAGGATCGGCCGCAGCCTGACCGCGGCCGCGCGCGCCAGCGCCTGCCGGCGCGGCACGCCTTCCCGCTGGAGCTGGCGCGCCGTGGCGACGAGTAGGATCGCGTCGTTGACCGCGATGCCGGCCAGCAGCACGAGCCCGATGATCGCCATCACGCCGAGCGGCCGGCCGGAAGGCACCAGCGCGAGCGCGACGCCCGGCAGGCCGAGCGGAAGGGCGGTCAGCACGGTCAGCGGATGGACCAGGGACTCGAAGCTGGCGGCCAGAACCATGAATACCAGCACCACCGCCAGCGCGAGGGCGAACCCGAGCTGGCGGACCGTCTCGGCGCGCTCTTCCTCCTCTCCGGCCAGCACGGCCCGCACGCCGGGAGGGATCGCCGCACGATCGGCGGCGGCCAGGGCCGCGGCCCGCGCCTCGGGGTACGTCCGGTCACCCGCGACGCGCGCCGTCACGCGGGCGATCCTCCGCTGGTCGCGGCGGCGGATCTCCCGGACGCTCTCGACGATCTCGAAGCGGGTCACCGTCCCGACCGTCGCCCGGGCACCGCCGTCCCCCCGCAGCGGCGTGCGTGCGAGCGTGCGCATCGTGCCCCCCGGCAGGTGCAGGACGACCGGATACTCCTCGTCGCCGATCGCCATCCGGGTCGTCCGCCGCCCGTCGAGCGCCGCGGCGAGGGTCGTCTCGAGTTCCCGCCGATCGATCCCGAGCGCGTCCGCGCGCAGCCGGTCGAGCTCGATGCGCAGCTCCGGAGGGCCGCCCTCGAACGGGGTCTCGACGTCCCAGAGCGCCGGTTCTCCACGCATCGCCCCCGCAACGGCTTCCGCCGCACGCACGAGATCCTCGAGCACATCGGACTGCAGCTCGACCACGATCGGCGGGCCGGATGTCCCGAGCGACCGCGCCAGCGCCGTCGTCCCGACGTCCCAGCGCGCCTCGATTCCGGCCAGCCGTTCCACCTGTGGCCGGATCTGCTCGACGAACCGGCGCGCCGTCGGCCCGCGGGCATCGAGACGCACGATCAGTCGCGCGGTGTTCTCCTCGTCCAGCTCCTCGCGGATCGACCGGTCGTCGAGCGGAAGCCGGCCGATCTCGGCCATCATCCCGACCAGGTGTCTGCCGGCCGTGGCGCGGACGATCTCCTCGACCGCCGCGACGCTCGACGCCGTCGCCTCGACGCCCTGTCCGGGCGGCCCGACCAGCCTCACGGCGAGCTGCTGCGGGTCCGAGGGCGGGAGCAGCTCGGTCCCCAGTCGTCCGAGCAGCACGGCGCCCCCCGCGATCAGGAGCAGCGAGACGCCGACGATCGTCACCGGCCAGCGCAGCCAGGAGGCGACGAACTCCTCGAAGCGGCGGGCCGGCACGCCTCCGGAGGCGTCGCGCCCCGCTCCCAGCCAGCGCGCCAGGGCCGGGATGACCAGCAGCGCGACGGCCAGCGAGGCGACCAGCGACACGACGACGGCGAACGCGAGTCCGGCGACCAGCCGCGCGGCGAGCCCGCGCACGAAGATCACCGGCAGGAACACCGCGCAGGTCGTCAGCGTGCTGGCGACGATCGCTCCCGAGACCTGGGAGGCGCCGGCGGAGATCGCGCCCGCCACCGGGCCGCCCAGCGCCCGTCGGCGGTGGATGCTCTCGACCACCACGATCGCGTTGTCGACCAGCATGCCGGCCCCGAGAGCCAGGCCGCCGAGGGTCATCACGTTGAGCGACATCCCGGCGAGCGAGAACCCGAGTAGCGTGACCAGCAGCGAGATCGGCACGGCGAGCGACACCACCAGCGTGGCTCCGAAGGAGCGCAGGAAAAGGGCGAGCACCACGACAGCCAGGGCGACGCCGACCAGAGCAGCCGATTCCACCTCGCCGATGGCGTCCTCGATCAGGGCCGCCTGGTCGCTGATGACGCGGGCCTCGACGCCCGGTGCGGCCGCCATCAGCCGTGGCAGCTCCTCGCGGACCGTGCGGGAGACCTCGACGGTGTTGGCCCCGGCCTCGCGATGGATCGACAGGCCGATCCCCTCGACGCCGTCGATGCGCACGAGATGGGTCACCCGCCGCGCGCGAAACGACACGTCGGCCAGGTCGCCGACCCTCACCGGCACCGGGCGGCCCGACCGGTCCCGCGTGATCGTCACCACGGCCTCCGCGACGTCCGCGGGGGTCCGGTACCGGGTCAGGCCGCGGACGACCAGCACTTCGCCGTCCTGCACGAGCGTGCCCGCCTCGAGATCGGCGTTGGCGTTGCGCACGCGCTCGTCGAGGAGGGCGATCGTCAGTCCGTAACCCTCGAGGCGCGCCGGGTCGACGTCGACGGCGACTTCCAGCTCGCGTCCACCGAGCACGCGCGCCTCCGCGACGCCCGCCAGGCGCTCGAGGGCCGGCGCGAGCTGCCGGCGGACGATCCGCCGCAGCTCGACCAGGTCCGGGCCGCCCGGACGCGCCAGCACGCCGATCGACAGCACCGGTTCCTGGCGCGGATCGAGCCGGCGGACGATCAGCTCGTCGACGTCCGGGTCGCCTCCGAGCGGGCTGATCGCCTTCTGCACCTCGACCGTCGCCCGATCCATCGGCGTGCGCCAGGTGAACTGCACGCGCGTGATCAGCCGCCCCGGACGCGCGATCGAGGTCACGTGCCGGATGCCGCGGACGGCGAACAGCCGCTGCTCGACCTGCTCGGCGTACCGCCGCTCCATCTCGCTCGGCGGACGGTCACCGGCCCGCAGCGAGATCACCACGGTCGGGCTCTGCAGGTCGGGCAGCAGGTCGACCGGAAGCGACGTCCACGCCGCGGCGCCGAGCAGCGCGAATCCGGCCGCGATCACCAGCACGCCGACCGGCCGGCGGACGGCCAGCTCAGGCAGCCCGCACATCACGCCCCCGTGTCACGCACCGGGGTCTTGTCTGTCAGCGTCTCGAGTCCCCGGACGATCACCGGCTCGCCGACCGAGACGCCCTCGACGATCTCGACCACCCGGTCGTCACCGAGGCCGAGCCGGACCTCGCGCTGCCGTGCCTTCTGCGCCTCGAGGACGAAGACGACCGGCCGGCCGCGACGCTCGGTCACCGCTTCGCGCGGGACCACCGGCACGTCTTCCCGCCGCTCGAGCACGAGTTCGACGGTGACGACCATCCCCGGTCGCAGCCTGAGACCCCTGTTGGGAATCGAGACCTCGATGCGGAACGCCCGCGTCTGCTCGTCCTGGCGCGGCGCGATCCGCGCGACGCGGGCCTAGAACGGCCCGTCGAGTCCGGGATAGCGCACGCGGGCCGGAATGCCGGGGCGAAGACGCAGCGCATCGTCACCGGCGAGATCGACATCCGCGACCAGACGGTCGATCGGGCCGACCTCGGCGACCAGGAAGCCCGCCGCGATCTTCTGCCCGTCGGGGACGGGCCGGCCGTCGTCGAGCCGCGCGAGCCGCAGGATCGTGCCATCGATCGGGCTGGCCAGCGTCGCCCGGTCGATCGTCAGACGGGCCCGGTCGAGTTCGTTGCGTGCGTCCGCCGCCGCGCTTTCGGCGCGACTGAGATCGATCCGGCTGATCAGTCCCTGCTCGAACAGCGCCTGCTTGGCTTCCAGTTCGGCCAGCGCGCTGCGATAGCCCTGCTCGGCCGCGGCGAGCCGGGCGGCGACCTCCACGTCCCGCCCGAGGATCCTGGCGACCGGCTGGCCTGCCTGCAC
>JAJRXN010000372.1 GCA_024276295.1 Acidobacteriota bacterium | reverse complement strand
GGACAGCCGCGCCCGTGCTGTCCTGCTCGCCCCGCACCGCCTCGATCTCGAGGATGCTGAACACGAAGCCCCCCAGGCTCCAGGCCAGGAGCTGGAGCGAGACCAGCAGGCCGAGCCAGCGGTGGACGGTATACGTGGTCCTGCGTGGTTTCATCGCGAGTCCTCTCCTCCCGGGGGCGCGGCGCTCGTCCGCGCCATCCGGATCCGTTTCTTGACGAACGTCGACCCGGAGGATACCGTCCCGGACATGACGTCTCTCTCCGCGCGGGCGCTCGTGCTCGTTCTCCTGCTGGCGTTCGTTCCCGGAGTGGGCGAGCTGATGGAGAACGCGGTCCATCTCGCGGCGGAGGGCCACTTCGCCCATGCCACGCACGACGGTGACGTCCACGACCCCGGGAGCGACGAGCATGGCTGCACCGGGGCGATCCACACCTGTTCGTGCTGCCTGAGTCTCTCGGTCCTTCCGGCGCGCGCGGCCGTCGTCTCCCACGGCCCGCGGATCTCCGGTTCCGTGACGTCGAGTTTCCGCTGGTCGGAATCGTCCGTCTTCCGCGGCGTCTTTCACCCTCCCGAAGTCTGACCGTCTCCAAGTCACGGTGACGGTCCGTCCTGCCGGCGCCAGCGTCGGCAGCGGGCCACGTGGGCACGATCGGCTCCGGCAAGTCGCCGGGGACCGTTTCCCCGGAACTACGGAGTGGGTCTCCCCCGACGGGAGACCATGGCGGGTGATCGATGATCGACAGACTGCGTTGTGCGGCCGGCTTGGGCGTGGCGGGGCTCCTGCTGCTGGTCTCGCCCGCGCTGGCGGGCGAGGGGGCCGCGGACGCTCCCGAACTGACTCTCTCCCAGGCACTTGACGAGGCTCTCGCGCGCAATCCCGAGCTGCGGGCGGCGCAGGGGATGGTCCTCGAAGCCGAGGCGCGCCTGCGCACGGCGAGGACCTACCCGTTCAATCCCGAGGTGACCGTCGGGGCCGGCCGCAGGCGCGGGGCGGGGACGTCGACGACCGACCGCGACCTCGGACTGGCCCAGGAACTCGAGCTGGGCGGAAAGCGCCGGCGCCGGGTGTCGGTCGCGTCGTTCGAACTCGACGCCGCGCGCGAGCGGCTCCGGCGCGCCCAGCGGCGCGTCACGGCCGTGACGGCGGCCGCGTTCGTGCTGGCGGTCCGCGGTCGCGAGTCGGTCGCCCTCGAGCGGGAAAGCGTGCGGATGGCACGGGCGCTGCTCGAGATCGAGCGGAAGCGCTTCGCGGCCGGGGACGTCACCCGCATCGAGGTCAACCTCGCGCGGGCGCGCCTCGGTCGGGCGGCGCAGAGGCTGGAACTCGCGGAGGGGGCGTGGCGTGCGGCGCGCGCGGAACTCGCCCGGTCGATCGGCCTCGATCCGCGCCAGGCGCCGCGTCCCGTGGGCGGGCTCGAGCTTCCGGAGATCGAGCTGGCCGGTCGGGACGAACTGCTTCGTCTGGCGGGCGAGCGGCGGTCCGATCTCGCGGCCTTCCGTCGCGAGCTGGATGCGGCCCGTTCACGGATCGATCTCGCGCGCCGCAGCGTGGTTCCGAACCTCGTGGCGGAGGTGACGTACAGCCGCGAGGAGGGGACCGACCGGATCCTCGGCGGCGCGCTCGGCCTGAGCATCCCGATCTTCAATCGTCGCCGCGGCGAGATCGCGGAGGCGCGCGCGGCGGCCGGTCGCGTCGAGGCGGAGACCGAGGCCTTCGAGCTGCGCATCCGGCAGGAGGTCGAGGCCGCCCTGTCGAGATACCGCGCCGCCGTCGCGGGGGCGCGTGAACTCGAGACGTATGTCGTGGCGAGTCTCGAGGAGAACCTCGGCCTGCTCGAGAGGTCGTTCTCGGCGGGAAAGATCGGCTGGACGGACGTGATCGTCTTCAGCCGCGAGTTCATCGACTCGCGGCGCGAGTACATCGACGTGCTGGCGGAGGCATGGCTTGCCGCCATCGAACTGGATCTTGCTTCCGGGGCCGGCGCCCTGCTGCCGGGCGGAGAGAACAGCCCATGAGTCTGCGCTACTGGACCGGTTTCCGTCTCATCGTCCTTTCGTCGTTCATCGCCCTTGTCCTGCTGCCCGCGGCCGGATGCGGCGGTCGCTCTTCCGGCGCCGCCGACCACGGCGACGAAGAACATGGCGAGCACGGCGCGGAGGGACACGACGAGCACTCGGAGGAGACCGACGTCATCGAACTCCAGCCCGACATGCTCGATCGCGTGACGATCCGCACCGTGGCGGTCGAGCGCCGGCTGCTGCTTCCGGAGCTGGTGACCACCGGACGGGTCGGTTTCGACGAGAACCGCCTGGCCCACGTCGCGCCGCGGATTCCGGGCCGCGTCGACGCGGTGCGTGCCGACCTCGGCGACGACGTCACCGCCGGCCAGGTGCTCGCCGTGCTCGATTCCATCGAACTCGGGATGGCCCAGGCGGCGTTCCTCGAGGCCCGGGCCCAAGAGGAACTCGCGCGACGGAATCTCGAGCGGGAGGAAGGATTGCGCGCCGAGAACATCTCGTCGGAGCGGGACCTTCTCACGGCGCGGGCGACGCACGAGGAAGCGACGGCACGCCTGCGGGCCGCGCGCGAGACGCTGCGCCTGTACGGACTCTCGGACGCCGAGATCGAAGCGTTGCGCTTCGACGGGGGCCTGACGTCACTGCTGGCGGTCCGGGCACCGATGCGCGGCCGGGTCGTCGAAAAGCACGTCACGACCGGCGAACTGGTCGGTCCCCAGGCGCCGATCTTCACGATCGCGGACCTGGACATGATGTGGATCTGGATCGACATCTACGAGCGCGACCTGCGCCACGTGCACAACGAGGACCTCGTCGAGGTCACGGTCGACGCCTATCCGGACGACACGTTCTCGGCCAAGGTGGCCTATGTCAGCGATCAGGTGGACACCGACACGCGCACCGTACGCGCGCGGATCGACGTGCGCAACGAGGGGCGCAAGCTGCGCGCCGGGATGTTCGCCCGCGTGCGGATCACCGACCCCCACGCCACGCGCGAAGCGGAGCACGCCGAGCCGGTGCTCGTGATCCCGCGCAGCGCCGTCCAGCGCGACGACGAGGGGCCGCTCGTCTTCGTCCGCGAGCAGGGGACGCGCTTCGAACGCCGGCGGGTCGACCTCGGTACGACGTCCGGCGGACTCGTGGCCGTGCTGTCGGGCGTCGAGGAGGGTGAGCAGGTCGTCATCGAGGGCGCGTTCCTGCTCAAGTCCGAAGCGTCCAAGGACGAACTCGAACCAGAGCATGGACACTGAGGCGCGACATGATCAACCGCATCATCGACTTCTCGCTCGACAATCGCCTGCTGACGATCGCGCTGTGGCTGGTCGTCGTGGTGATCGGGATCGATTCGCTGACCAAGCTGCCGATCGATGCCGTCCCCGACGTGACCAACGTGCAGGTGCAGATCCTCACCAACAGCCCTGCGCTCGGCCCTGAGGAGGTCGAGCAGTTCATCACGTTCCCCGTGGAAACGGCGATGAGCGGGCTGCCGCGGATCGAGGAGATCCGCTCGGTCTCCAAGTTCGGTCTTTCGGTCGTCACCGTCGTGTTCGAGGAAGGGACCGACATCTACTGGGCGCGGCAGCTCGTCGGTGAGCGACTGGTCGAGGCGCGCGAGCAGGTCCCCGAGGGCTACGGCGAGCCGGTGATGGGGCCGATCTCCACCGGCCTCGGCGAGATCTACCAGTTCGAGGTGCGTGGCGAGCCGATGTGCGGACCTGGCGAGCCGGACACGCCGGAGTGCTACACGCCGATGGAGTTGCGGACGATCCTCGACTGGTTCGTCAACTATCGGTTGCGCTCGGTGCCCGGCATCGTCGAGGTCAACTCGTTCGGCGGCGAGCTGAAGACGTACCAGGTGACCCTCGATCCCGTGCGGCTGACCGCCTTCGACCTGTCGGTGGCCGACGTGATCGACGCGCTCGAGTCGAACAACCGCAACGTGGGGGGCGGATACATCGCGATGGGCGGCGAGCAGTACCTCGTCCGCGGCGAGGGGCTGATCGAGAACCTCGAGGACGTCGAGCGGGTGGTCATCGCCCATGACGCCGAGGGGACGCCGGTCTACATCAGGGATGTCGGCGTGGCGGAGTTCGCGCCGATGATCCGGCAGGGCGCGGTGACCCGCGACGGGCGCGGCGAAGCGGTCGTCGGCATCGTGATGATGCTGATGGGAGAGAACTCGCGCGTCGTCGTCGACGGCGTCAAGAAGAAGATCGAGGAGATCAAGAAGACCCTGCCGGAGGGGGTCACGATCGACACGTTCTACGACCGGACCGACCTCGTGCGCAGGACGATCAAGACGGTGGCCAAGAACCTGACCGAGGGCGGTCTGCTGGTGATCGTCGTGCTGCTGCTGCTGCTCGGCAACCTGCGCGGGGGGCTGATCGTCGCCTCCGCGATTCCGCTGTCGATGCTGGTGGCGTTCACCGCGATGCGTCAGGCCGGACTCTCGGGGAACCTGATGAGCCTGGGGGCGATCGATTTCGGACTGATCGTCGACGGCTCGGTGGTGATGATCGAGAACATCGTGCGCGTGCTCCACGAGCGGCGGAACGACCGGACGGCCTCGCATGTCGAGAAGGTGCGGGCCGCGGCCCACCAGGTCGCAAGGCCGGTCGTGTTCGCCGTCGGGATCATCATCATCGTCTATTTGCCGATTCTCGCGCTGAGGGGCGTCGAGGGGAAGATGTTCCGGCCGATGGCGCTGACGGTCGTCTTCGCGCTGATCGCGTCGCTGGTCTGCGCCCTGACGTTGATGCCGGTGCTGGCCAGCCTGTTCCTGCGGCGGGTCTCGGAAAAGGAGCCGCTGCTGTTCCGGCTCGCAAGGCGGGTCTACCAGCCGCTGCTCGACGGGGCGATGCGGCGCCGGATGCTGACCGTGGTCGTCGCGGCGGGGTGCTTTTTCGGCAGCCTGGTGATCGTGCCGTTCCTCGGCGCGGAGTTCATTCCGCGGCTCGACGAAGGGGCGATCGCGATGCAGATCTGGCGCCTGCCGAGCGTGTCGCTCGAGCAGTCGAACGAGATCAGCACGGTCGCCGAGCGCGTGCTCAAGGAGAAGTTTCCGGAGATCGAGACCGTCGTCTCGCGCACCGGACGGGCCGAGATCGCGACCGATCCGATGGGGGTCGAGATCAGCGACACCTACCTGATCCTGCGGCCGAAACGCGAGTGGCGGTTCAGGACGAAGGAGGAGCTGATCGAGGCGATCAGCGCGGCGATGGAGGAGAACGTCCCCGGGGCGATCTTCAGCTTCTCGCAACCGATCGAGCTGCGCGTAGCCGAGCTGATCTCCGGCGTGCGCTCGGACATCGCCGTGCACATCTACGGCGATGACCTGGCGCAGCTCAAGCAAAAGGCGGACGAGGTCGTCCGGGTGCTGCAGCGCATCCCGGGGGCGGCGGACGTCAAGGCCGAGCAGACGGTCGGGCTGCCCGTGCTGCGGGTGACCGTCGATCGCGAGGCGGTGGCACGCTACGGGATCAACGTCGGCGACGTGCTGGCCGTGATCGAGGCCGTCGGCGGCAAGACCGCCGGCGTCGTGCTCGAGGGCCAGAAGCGGTTCGCGCTGCAGGTCCGGTTCGACGAGTCGGTGCGCCGCGATCTCGACCAGGTCGGCCGGCTGCGCGTCCCGGGGCCGCCGGCGATGGAGGGCGGACCGCGGCGGCTGATCCCGCTGGCCCAGCTGGCGGAGATCCGGGTCGAGGACGGTCCGGCGCAGATCAGCCGGGACAACATCAGCCGGCGGATCAACGTCGAGCTGAACGTCCGCGGGCGGGATCTGGCGTCCTTCGTGGCCGAGGCGCAGGCCGCGGTCGAAGAGGAGATCGAGTTCCCGCCCGGCTGGACGGTCGACTGGGGGGGGCAGTTCGAGAACCTCCAGGCGGCGACCGCACGGCTGGCGATCCTGGTGCCGCTGGCGTTCCTGCTGATCTTCACATTGTTGTTCACGACCTTCGGGTCGATGAGACTGGCGGTGCTGATCTTCTTCAACGTGCCGCTGGCGATCACCGGCGGCCTGGTGGCGCTCGCGCTGCGGGGCTACCCGCTGTCGATCTCGGCCGGCGTGGGGTTCATCGCGCTGTTCGGCGTCGCGGTGCTCAACGGCGTGGTGCTGATCTCGTACGTCGTCGAGAAACGGCGCGAGGGGCTTCCGGCGAACGAGGCGGCGCGGACGGGGGCGCTGATCAGGCTGCGTCCCGTGCTGATGACCGCGATGGTCGCGTCGTTCGGCTTCGTGCCGATGGCGCTGGCGACCAGCGCCGGCGCCGAGGTCCAGCGTCCCCTGGCGACGGTCGTGATCGGCGGACTGGTGACGTCGACGCTGCTGACGCTGCTGGTGCTGCCGGCGATCTACTCCTGGTTCGCCGAGCGCCGGGTGGAGGTGGAGGTCTAGATGAGCGGGAACGACAGGCAAGGCAGTTCCGAACGGATGTACGAGATCAAGGCGATCATCAGGCCGTTCATGCTGGACAAGGTCCTCCATGCACTCGCGGAGATGGACGACGTTCCGGGCGTGACGATCTCCACCGTGCGCGGCTGGGGACGCACGCGGGCGGCCGGAGCCGAGGAGGCGGGCGAGGTCGCCGGCCACCAGGTCGCCGAGAAGACCAAGGTCGAGATCGTCCTGCCGGCGTCGAAGACGCCGCAGGTGCTCGCGGCGATCACCGGCGCGGCGCGGACGGGGCGGCCCGGGGACGGCAAGGTCTTCGTATGCGAGGTGCGGCAGGTGATCCGGATCCGGACCGGCGAGCAGGGAACGCACGCGATCTGACCCGGGGCGGAGGCGCCGGCGTCGCAACGGCTCCCCGTAGCGGCGGGGCTTGCCCCGCCGATTCCGGATAGAGGCGTTCCAATGTGGAATCGGCGCCCGTAGCGGCGGGGCTTGCCCCGCCGATTCCGGATAGAGGCGTTCCAATGCGGAATCGGCGCCCCAAGGGGCGCCGCTACGGCCCCGCCGATTCCGCCTTGCACGCGCACGCCCACGCGCACGCGAGGTTGGTGACAGGGCGTTCCGATGCACAACGGCGCCCGTAGCGGCGGGG
>JAJRXN010000371.1 GCA_024276295.1 Acidobacteriota bacterium | reverse complement strand
CTGCTGGCCCAGCTCGAGTACGAATTCAACATCCGCAACGTCGTGCGCTTCGATGCGACGATCGATCACGCGCGGGTCCGTGAACTCGGTCGCGATGACACGACCAGTCACACCGGCATCGGCATCGCCGCCAACTTCCTCGGCCCGTGGCAGACGCTGATCCGCTTCGACATCGGCTACGCTCTCAGGAGCGACCTGCCCCAGGCGGAAGGGGACACCGAGTTCCTGCTCGTGGTGTTCCGGCTGTTCTAGCGCTGGTCGTCCGGCAGCGCCTCGCGGATGGCGCGCTCGGCCCGCTCGCGCACGGCGTCGCGGTCCTCGTAGTCCAGGCCGGTGGTCGGGATCGGTTCGAGCACCCTGATCGTCACCGTTCCCGGGCGGACCCGCCACGAACCGGCCGGCTGGACGCGGTGGGCGCCGACGATCGCCACCGGGATCACCGGCACGCCGTGCTTGATCGCGACGACGAACGCCCCCTTCTTGAAGCGCCGGAGCCGCCCGTCGCGGACCCTCGTGCCTTCGGGAAAGAACAGCAGCAGGGCGCGGCGGCGGAATCCGTGCGCGAGCCGGTCGATCCGTTCGACGTCGCGCATCGATCCGGTGCGGTCGAGCGGGACCATCCCCATCTGGTGCATCGCCGCGCCGAACAGCGGAATGCGGAACAGCGAACTCTTGGCCGGAAACAGGAACGGAGCCGGCACGACCCTGCTCAGCGCGAACACGTCGAAGTTCGAGCTGTGGTTGGCCACGACGACCGCCGGCCGGCAGCGCTCGAGCGTCTCCATCCCCTCGACGCGGACCCGCGCCCCGGCGGCCCGGAACAGCGCCTCGGTCCAGATCCGCGCGCAACGGTAGCCGAAGTCGGTGTCCGAGCGGAGCAGATGCACGATCGCCGCCAGCGACGCCAGCGGCGGCACGAGCAGGAGGTGGATGAGTGCGACCAGCAGCCCGCGTATCATCAGGGCGCGGAGGATACACTCGACGCAGCCCGGACGGGAGGACTCGGCGGTGAAAGCGAGGGGGGACGCGGCATGGAAGGCCCTCGGGCTCTCCTTCCTGGCCGGGGCGGTCGTCGATCTCGCCTTCGGCGTCGCGATCCTCGTCGCGGCCGAGCAGGTGGCGCCGTGGCTCCGGCTGACCCTGCCGCACCCGCCGATCTACCTCGACCTCGACGGGCTGCTGCTCTGCGCCCTAGGAGCGATCTACGTCCTCGTCTGGCGTCAGCCGCGGCGTCTGGCTCCGGTGGCCGCGGTGGCGACGCTGCTGCGCTTCGGCGGGGCGGCGCTGTTCGCCGTGGGAGTGGCCACCGGCCGGGCCGATCCGGTCTTCGCCGGGATCGCGGTGCTCGATCTCGCGCTGGCGCTGGTCCATCTCGTCCTGCTGCGCCGGGCCGCCGGCGGGCTGGTCGCGGCCCTGGCTCCGGATCCGGAGGTTGACCTCCGCTCCGGGGACCGCCTATAACGCGGGCCGGACGAGGCCCTCGTGACTCAACTGCTGCGCGCGTTCGGCGAGACCGCGATCCTGACCTGGGACACGCTGCGCTTCGCGGTCCGCCGGCCGCTGGAGCTGGGGGCGATCCTCGAGCAGATGTTCCGGCTCGGCGTGCGCTCGCTGCCCCTCGTCGGACTGACGGCCGTGTTCACCGGCGCGGTGATGGGGCTCCAGGTCTCGTACACGCTCTCCGCCTACGGCGCCCGGCTCTACGTCGGCAGCTTCGTCAGCGTCGCGGTGGTCAAGGAACTCGGCCCGGTGCTGACGGCGGTGATGATCGCCGCCCGCGTCGGGGCCGGGATCACCGCCGAGCTGGGGTCGATGGCGGTCACCGAGCAGATCGACGCGCTGCGGGCCCTCGGGGCCAGTCCGGTCAAGAAGCTGGTCGTCCCGCGGATGGTGGCGCTGATCGTGATGCTGCCCTTGCTGACGGTGCTCGCCGACATGCTGGGCGTGCTCGGCGGCCTGTACGTCGCCACGGCCGAGATCGGCCAGGCGCCGGAGTACTACTGGGCCAAGGTGCGCGAGGTGCTGACGATCGGCGACCTGGTCTCGGGAACCGGCAAGACGTTCTTCTTCGCGTACTTCATCGGGATCATCGCCTGCGTCAACGGTCTCGGCGTGCGCGGCGGGGCCACCGGCGTCGGCCGGGCGACCACCAACACGGTCGTCGCGGCGGCGATCGCGATCTTCATCAGCAACTTCTTCCTGGCCAAGCTGTTCCTGTTCCTGCAGACCACGTTCGGAGGTGGGCTGTGGTGAACTCCGGACGCGGCGCCGACATGCCGGTCATCTGCCGCGATGCGAGCGGCCAGCCGGCGCTGATCTGCATCGCGGGGGTCGAGAAGGCCTTCGGCGGCAAGCCGGTGCTGCGCGGGATCGATCTCGACGTGTTCCCCGGCGAGACGCTGGTGATCCTCGGCGGTTCGGGAAGCGGCAAGTCGGTCACCCTGCGGCACATCGTCGGACTGCTCAAGCCCGACCGCGGCATGGTGCGGGTCGGCGGCGTCGCCGTGCAGGACATGTCGGAGGACGAACTGATCCCGATCCGCCGCCAGGTCGGCTTCCTGTTCCAGGGCGGCGCGCTGTTCGACTCGATGAACGTGTTCGACAACATCGCGTTCCCGCTGCGCGAGGCCGGCTGGGAGGAGCGGCAGGTCACCGAGCGGGTGCCGGAAGTGCTCCAGCTCGTCGACCTCGAACCGCAGGTCGCCGACCAGATGCCCGATGCGCTGTCGGGCGGGATGCGCAAGCGGGTCGCCCTGGCCCGGGCGATCGCGGTCCGTCCGCAGGCGATCCTCTACGACGAGCCGACGACCGGGCTCGACCCGGTGACGTCGACGACGATCAACGAGCTGATCCGGTCGATGCAGCGTCGCCTGGGGGTGACGTCGGTCGTCGTGACGCACGACATTGACTCGGCGTTCAAGGTCGGGGACCGGATCGCCTTCCTGTGCGGCGGGAGAATCGCGTTCCTCGGGACCGTGGCCGAGGCCCGCAGCTCGACCGATCCGCGGCTCCGGGCGTTTCTCGAGGGGCGGCCGCACGAGGAGTTCGAGCCGGGCTAGCCCCCGGCACCGGCTGCTGTCCGCACGGCGTGCGGGCGAGGAGAGCAGGACGATGTCCAACGAGCGGAAGCGCGTGATCTACGAGCTGAGCGTCGGCCTGACGGTGATCGTCGCGCTGGTGATCGTGGCCGGGGCGATCCTGGTCCTCGGCCAGGAGGCGCGGCTGTTCACGTCCAAGGTCACGTACCGCACGACGTTTCCCGACGCGTCGGGTCTGCGCGTCGGCTCGCCGGTGACGATGGCCGGTCTGCGGATCGGCAACGTGTCGCGGATCCACCTGCCGACCGACCCCGGTACGGCCGGCATCGAGCTGTTCCTCTCGGTCGACACGGCCTACGCTCCGCGCGTGCGGCGCGACACGACGGCCAGCCCGGTCGTCCTGCAGCTCGTCTCCAACGAGAAGGCGATCGACCTGACGCCCGGCTCGGAAGACGAGCCCCCGCTCGGGGAGGGCGGCTTCATCACGCCGAGGATCCCGGAGTCGCTGTTCGAGAAGGGAGGCTCGATCGCCGACCGGTTCGAGGACATCGCGCGCGATCTCGGCGAGATCCTCGGGGCGATCCGCTCCGGCAAGGGGCTGCTCGGCCGGGCGATCGTCGATCCAGACTTCGGCCGCGAGGGGCTCGACAAGGCGGTCGCCACGCTCTCCGAGGCGGAGGTGCTGCTGCGCCGGCTCGCCCGGGGCGAAGGGCTGGTCGGGCGGATGATCTCCGACGGCCGGTACGCCGACCAGGTGACCG
>JAJRXN010000370.1 GCA_024276295.1 Acidobacteriota bacterium | reverse complement strand
CTCCGGGTGCGCGTTGAGACCGGTGCCGACGGCGGTGCCGCCCTGGGCCAGCTCGCAGACGTGCGGCAGGCAGGCCCGGACCGCGTCCTGAGCCTGGGCGATCTGCGTCGCGTAGCCCGAGAACTCCTGGCCCAGCGTCAGGGGGACGGCGTCCATCATGTGCGTCCGGCCGACCTTGATGATCTCGGCGAACTCGCGCGCCTTGTCGGCCAGCGCGTCGTGGATCCGCTCGAGCGCCGGCAGCAGCCGGTGACGCAGCTCCTCGGCGGCGGCGATGTGCATCGCGGTCGGGAAGGTGTCGTTGCTGCTCTGGCCGCGGTTGACGTGGTCGTTGGGATGGACCGGATCCTTGCTGCCGATCGTTCCGCCGAGGATCTCGATCGCCCGGTTGGCGATCACCTCGTTGGCGTTCATGTTCGACTGCGTGCCGGAGCCGGTCTGCCAGACGACGAGCGGGAAGTGGTCGTCGAGCCGGCCGTCGATCACCTCGTCGGCCGCGGCGACGATCGCCTTCGCGATCCGCTCGTCGAGCACGCCGAGTTCGAGGTTCACCTCGGCGGCGGCCTTCTTGATCAGCCCGAGGGCGCGGATCGCCGGGCGCTTCATGCGATGCCCGCCGATCGGGAAGTTCTGCAGCGAACGCTGCGTCTGCGCGCCCCAGTAGCGATCGGCGGGGATCTCCATCGCCCCGAGACTGTCGGTTTCGGTGCGGGTGTTCATCGTGAACTCCTCACGTGCCGGACGGACGGATGGCCGGGCGGGATCGGCCCGGATTATGCACCCGCTCAGCGCACGCGCGCCCCCGGCTCCAGGTCGCGATCGAGCGTCAGCAGGTGGGGCACGCCGTCCTCGCCGGTGGCGGCGAGCAGCATTCCCTCGGAGACCTCGCCGCGCAGCTTCGCGGGGGCGAGGTTGGCGACGACGACGATCGTGCGTCCCTCGAGCTGTTCCGGCGCGTAGTGCTCGGCGATCCCGGCGACGATCTGCCGCGTCGTGCCGCCGAGGTCGACCTCGAGCAGCAGCAGCCTGTCGGCGCCGGGATGACGGCGGCAGCCCGTCACGCGCGCCGCCCGCAGGTCGAGCTTCGCGAACTCGTCGATCGAGACCAGCCCTTCGCCTTCGCTCACGTGTCACCTCCGTCGTCGCCGCGGGTGCCGTCCGGATCCGCGGCGTCGCGTGCGGCGCGGCGCACGACGTCCGGTGGGACGCCGGCCTCGCGGGCCCGCCCGGCGCAGTCCTCGAACTCCGGCATCGTGCGCAGCACCGTGCCGTCGCGCGCCAGGGCACGCTTGACATGCACCGTGCCGAACGGCGTCGAGACCGGCACGATCTCCCGCCCCCAGGCCCAGCGCCGCTCCTCTCGCATCCGCACGCCGAGCGTCGTCGTCTCGTCGAGCAGCAGACGGGCGAGCACCGGTGCGCGGTCGGTGGCCGCGAGCACCTCGACGCGGAAACCCGGCCGCCCCTTCTTCATCTGCAGCGGGATCACGACCGCGTCGAGGGCGCCCTCGTCGAGCAGCCGGCCGACGATCACCGGCAGGTCCTGCGGCAGCATGTCGTCGATCGTCGTCTCGATCACCGTGACCCGCTCTTCGAACGGCGCGTCATCCGTCGGCGCGCCGAGCAGGCCGGTCAGCACGTTCGGGTACGCCGGGTCGTCGCGTGTGCCGGCACCGCGGCCGGTCCGCTCGAGAGCCAGCGGCGGTGCCGGTCCGAAGTGCGAGACGGTCGCCCGCAGCAGCGCGGCGCCGGTCGGCGTGACGAGTTCCCGCTCGACGGGGCCGCCGACGATCTCGACGCCGGCGAGCAGTTCGGCGGTCGCCGGTGCCGGAATCGGCAGCCGCCCATGGGACGCGACGACGGTGCCGCCGCCGACCGGAATCGGCACGCCGCAGGTGACCTCGTCGATTCCCAGCGTGGCGAGCCCGAGCGCGGCCCCGCAGATGTCGATCAGCGCGTCGTCGGCCCCCGCCTCGTGCAGGTGGGTCTGTTCGATCGTCGTTCCGTGGACGCGCGCTTCCGCCTCGAACAGCCGCCGGAACGCCGCGCATGCGATCGCCTCGCCGCGTTCCGGCAGCCCGGCGCGCGCGACGATCCGTTCGATCTCCGGCAGGTGGCGGGCCGGACCGTGCTCTCCGCCGCCGCGCTGCGGGACGATCACCTCGACGCGTGCGGCGTCGAGCACCCCGCGCCGCGTGCGCCCGCAGCGTACCTCGACGCCGGCGAGCCCCAGCCTTGCGGGAAGTCCCTCGAACAGGTCCGGCGCCAGGCCGAGATCGAGCAGCAGCCCGAGCCACATGTCGCCGGAAACGCCGGAGCAGGGCAGGAGGTGCAGCGCCCTGCCGCGGGCCGGGCCGCTCATCGGGTCGCTCCGGCGACCCGCTCGGCGATCGCGGGGAGCGCGCTTCCGGCCGCCGCGCGGAGCGAGACCGCCGCGATGTCGGTCAGCGCGGTAACTTCGGGGTTGATCTCGACGACCAGCGCGCCGTGGCCCGCGGCGATGCGGGCCAGCGAGGCGGCCGGCTCGACGACGCCCGACGTCCCGACGACGAGAAACACCTCGGCCGTGCGCGCCGCCCGCTCGGCCTCCGTCAACGCCGCCGCCGGCAGCGCCTCGCCGAACCAGACGACGCCGGGTCGCAGCGGGTCACCGCAGCGCGGGCAGCGCGGAGGCAGCGGCCGGGGCAGGGGAGCGCGGCGGTCGATCTCGTCGACGCAGCCCTGCGGGCATCGCACGCGCCAGATGTCGCCGTGCAGTTCGACGACCCGCCGGCTGCCCGCCTCGCGATGCAGTCCGTCGACGTTCTGCGTGACCAGCGTGAACTCCCGGATCGCCGCCTCGATCGAGGCGAGGGCGCGGTGCCCGGGATTCGGCCGGGCCGCCGCCAGGCGGGTGCGGCGCCAGTCGTAGAAGCGCCAGACCAGCTCGGGGTCGGCGGCGAAGGCGTCCGGCGAGGCGAGTTCCTCGGGACGACGCCCTTCCCACAGGCCGCCGGCTCCCCGGAACGTCGGCACGCCCGACTCCGCGGAAACGCCCGCTCCGGTGAGCGCGGCGGCGCTCCGCGCCCGTGCCAGCGCCTCGGCCACCCGGGTCGCCGCCTCGTCCATCGCAGCCTCCTCGCGCAGGCCCGGATTATGCCCGACGGAGCCGCGGCGGGGTCGCGGATCGACCTCAGCGCGCGGCGGTGGGGGTCTTCCGCTCGGCGAGCCGGGCCAGCAGTGCCGACGCCTCCGAGACGTCTTCGGCATAGCAGGGCAGCCCGTCGAGTCCGGCGATCCGCAGCCGCGTGCCGGCTAGGCGGGCCGGCACCACGAGCAGCGTCCAGGGGCCGTTCGCGTCGGGAAGCCCGGCGAGCCGGGCGATCCGGCCGGCCGCCGCGGGGGCGATCCGGGTTCCGAGCGGCGGGGGATCGGGCAGGCCGGGCCGCGCCGGCCAGGAGCCGAGCACGCGTGAGACCGCCCGGGCCAGCGAGAGCGGCCGGGCGGACTCGAAGGCGGGAATCGCGACCGCCGGCGACGCCCAGAACGGAAGAGCGAGCGGTGCGCCCGCTGTGTCCGCCGGCTGCAGGTCGACCGTGAGCACCCGCTGGGTCCGCGGCTCCGCCCCGTCGACCAGCCAGGCGGAGCGACACGGCAGGCAGCAGGCGACGACGTCGGCCGCGCGACCGAACAGGTTGCCGCCGCAGTTCGGGCAGGTCAGCGGCACGAAGCGCGGGCCGTTCATCGCGTCCCGGCCCCCGCGATCTGGCGCACGAGCGAACGGACGCCGGCGAGTCCGAGGCCGCCGAGGATCACGGCGCCGGCGAGCAGTCGCAGACGGATCGGGCCGGCGTCCGGGCCGGCGAGGAGCGCGGGGGGCAGGAGAGCCAGACGGGCGATCGAGCCGGTCAGCGCCCCCACGCCGAGGGCGACGAGTCCCGCCAGACGACGGTCCGCACCGGCGGTGGCCTTCTCCGGCAGATCGAGCGAGACGAGTCGGCCGCTCAGGCCGTCGATCGCCGCCCGCCCTGCGTGCGGGCCGATCAGGAACTCGGTGAACAGCACCGGGTAATAGAACTGCGAGACCTCCTCGGCGAGGGTTTCGACGGCGATGTCCGCCCCGGGCAGGAGACCGGCAGCCAGGCCGTCGATCCGCGCCCGGACGACGTCGTGGGCCTGGTCGATCGCCTCGAGCCGAGGGACCAGCGGGTCGAGAAACGTCCCGAGCCGGCGAAGCTGCGGGTCGAACAGCCGGACCTCGGACGTCCGGTCGAGGGCGTTCTTGACGCCGAGCGCGCCGGGACTCTGGCGCTGGCGG
>JAJRXN010000369.1 GCA_024276295.1 Acidobacteriota bacterium | reverse complement strand
TACGATCCGGACGCCGATTCCTGGTCCCCGATATCGAACGTCGACGCGCCGACCCCGCGGGTCAGCCCCGAGGCGGCCTGGACGGGCACCGAGATGATCGTCTGGGGCGGGTACGGCGGCGGGTATCAGAACACGGGAGGACGGTACGATCCCACGGCGGACGTCTGGCGTCCGACGGCGCTCGACGGGGCGCCCGAGCCGCGCTACCGCCACGCCCAGGTCTGGACCGGACGCCGCCTGCTCGTCTGGGCAGGCATGCAGGTCGGGAAGACGTTCCGCTCCGGAGGACTGTACGATCCGGAGAGCGACACGTGGGAGGATCTCTCGTCCCTCGATGCGCCTCCCCGCACGGAACGGTCCGTCTCCGTCTGGACTGGCGAGCAGATGATCGTCTGGGGCGGTCTGCCGCCGACCGCCAGGGGGGGCGGCTACTGCACCCCCTGCGGGCTGTTCCCGTGGTATCGCGACAGCGACGGCGACGGGCACGGAGATCCCGGCACGCTCCGCGAGGAATGCTCGCAACCGGACGGATTCGTGGCGTTCGGTGACGACTGCGACGATGCGGATCCGGACCGGTTCCCGGGAAATCCCGAGTCGTGCAACGGCATCGACGACGACTGCAACGGGATCGTCGACGACGCCGTGCCTCCCCCCGGCCTGTCCGTCCTGGAACTCGCCCCGGGCCCGGCGGGAACCGCGCACCTGTCCTGGAGCGTCGCGGCGGGTGCGGACCGCCACGACCTCGTTCGCGGTGACTTGGCGACGCTGGCGGCCAGCGGTGGGGACTTCTTCGCCGCCGTGGAGACGTGCCTGCGGGACGACACCCCGGAGACGGAAGCGGACGATCCCGACCCGCCGCCGGCAGGCGGGGGATTCTGGTATCTCGTCCGCGCCGTGAACTGCGCGGGACCCGGGAGCTGGGATTCGCCCGGCCCCGGCCTGACCGACCGGCGCGACGAGGAACTGGCCCACGCTCCCGGAAGCTGCCCCTGACGCCGCGTCCGAACGCAGGACGAGCGGCCGGCGGTCAGAGCAGTTCGACGAACACCTCGTCGGCGATCAGCCGCGCCCGGTCGGCCAGCGCGATCCGGCCCGCCCCCCTCGCCTCGAGCAGGCCGGCCTCCAGCAGCCGCGCGATCGCCGGCTGCCGGGCGGCGACCGCCGCCTCGCCATGGCGCCTGCGGACGATGTCGAGATCGACGCCCTGCTCGAGGCGCAGGCCGAAGACGATCGCCTCGCCCGCCCGCCGGTCGGGGTCGTACGCCTCGCAGTCCGGCGCGGGCCCGGCCGCCTCGACCCGCCGCGCCCACGCACCGAAGCCCCGCGGATTGGTCCAGCGCTCGCCCCGCCAGTACGACGCCGCCGACGGACCGATGCCGAGGTAGCTCGCATCGGTCCAGTAGCGCAGGTTGTGTCGGCTGGCATGGCCCGCGCGCGCGAAGTTGGAGATCTCGTACCGCGGCAGGCCGGCTCCGGCCAGCATCGCGGCCGCGGTCTCGTACATCGCCGCGGCGCGGTCGTCGTCCGGTGTCTCGACCTCGCCGCGCTCCATCGCCCGGACCAGGGGGGTCTTCGCGTCGGTCTCGAGGGCGTAGATCGACACATGATCGGGCGCGGCCGCGAGCAGGCGGTCGATCTCGTGGTGCCACTGCGCCCCGGTCTGCCCGGGCCGGCCGAAGATCATGTCGGCGCCGAGCGACGGGATCGCCGCGTCCCGAAGGATCGCGAGGGCCGCGAGTCCCTCGTCCACCGCCCCGGGCCGTCCGATCGCCCGCAGACCGGCCGGATCGAGCGCCTGGACGCCGACGCTGACGCGCGTGATGCCGGCCTCCCGCCAGGCCGCCGCGCGCCCAGGAGTGACGTCCTCCGGGTTGGCCTCCAGCCCGATCTCGGCGCCCGCTTCGATGGTGAACCGCCGCCGGACCGCGCCGAGCAGCCGGTCGATGCCGGCTCGACCGAGGCGCGAGGGCGTCCCGCCGCCGAGATGCACGCTGGCGAGCCTTCGGGCCGCGGACGGCAGGTTCCCGAGTTCCCGCTCGGCGAGTTCGAGATAGCGCGGGACGAGATCGTCCCGTCCCGCCACGATGGCGAAGTTGCAGTACGCGCAGCGCTGCCGGCAGAACGGCACGTGCACGTACAGTCCGGTCGCCGGCTCTTCGGATCCCTGCTCTTCGGCCATGGTCACCATCGTCTCGACGCGGGCCCGACCCGCGTCCCTATATTCGCCCATGTGCGGGAGCCGCCGCCCCCGCCCGGAAGGCGCCTCGATGGAACGCAAGATCGCCGCCTCGACGATTCTCGTCGCCGCGATGACCTGGCTCGGCGTCCTGCTCAGCCGCGCGCTCGCCCCCCGCCTCGGCCCGGGGGCGACCTTCGTCGGCCTGTTCGCCGTGCTGCTCGTCGCCTCGCTGGTGGCGGTCCTGCTGTCCCGCCGGCTCGTCGCCCGGCTCGGGGCGCTGGCCCAGACCGCCCGGGTGATCGCCGAGGGAGACCTGACCGGCCGCGTGCCGGAAGCGCGCAGCGGTCGCGGGGCGGACGAGATCGACGACCTCACCCGCTCGTTCGCGCAGATGCAGGCCTCCCTGCAGCGCGTGCTGACGGAGGTCGCGGGAACCGCGGACGGACTGCGCGCCGCGGCCCGCGAGGTCTCCGAGACCGCCCGGGCGCTCTCATCCGCCACCGACGAGATCGCCGCCACGGCCAGACGACTCGCGCAGGGAGCCGAGGGGACGGCGGAACGGATCGGGCGGACCTACGAGGTCACGCGCGGCGTCGCCGATTCGGCCGAGCGGATCGGTGCCGGCGCCGAGACGACGCTCGGCCTGGCGCGGCGCAGCGGCGAGGACGCCCGCCGCGGCGCCGACCAGTCGGCCCGCGCCGAGCGCGAGGTGGCGCGGATCCTCGAGCAGATCGAACGGACGGCCGACGTGACCGAGGGCTTCGAGGGGCGGGCGCGCGCCATCGGCCGCACGGTCGAGCTGATCGGCGGGATCGCGCAGCAGACGCATCTCGTCGCGCTCAACGCGTCGATCGAGGCGGCCCGGGCGGGCGAGCAGGGCGAGGGCTTCGCGGCGGTCGCCGAGGAGGTGCGCGCCCTGGCCGACAGGACGGCCCGCTTCGCCGAGGAGATCGCCGCGCTGGCGACCGCGATCAACGCCGACGCGGGATCGGTCCAGCGGGCGATGCAGGAGGCGCGGGATGCCGCGCGGTCGGGACGCAAGGTGATCGAGTCCGCCGGCGCGCTGCACCGGGAGATCGCCGCCGGCGTGCTTCCCCTGCTCCAGAAGATGGAGGAGATCGCCGCGCTCGCGCGCCAGCAGAGCGCCTCGACGACCGAACTGGTCGGCGCGATGGAGGAGATCTCGCAGATCGCCCGCGAGGGGGCGGCCGGCACCGAGGAGACGTCCCGCGCAGCATCGCGCCAGACGGCGTCGATGGAGGGCATGGCGCGTTCCGCGGGCGACCTCGCCGCGGCCGCGGATCGGCTCTACGAGCTGTGCTCGGTGTTCCGGCTCCATCCCGACGGAGCCGAGGGATGACCCCGGGCGGCGCGTGGCGGATCGTCGGCCGTGACGGCGACGTGCTGCGCGTCGACCGGTCGCTCCCGATGCGGGTCGAGCTGGTCGAGCGGGTCGAGACCGTCCCGCTAGCCCCCCGCGAGATCGTCGGCGTCGCCGAGACCGCCGGCCGCGTCGTCACGCTGCTCGACCCGGAACTCGTGGCCGACGCGTCGGCCGCGGGAGCGACGGACCGGAGGCGCGGCCTCGCGGTCCTGCTGGCACCGCCGCTCGATCACCTCGCCCTGTTCGTTCCCGCCGGGTCCCGTCTCGAGCCACCCGATCCGGACGAGCCCGCCAGCGGAGAGGTCCCGCCGCCGCTCGACCGGCAAGCGGTCGAGCGCCTCGTCGCGCGGCTCACGGCAGGGAGCACGAGGTGAGCGCGTCGCTGATCGCGCTGTTCCACGACGAGGCGTCGCGGCTGATCCGTCATGCCCGCTCCCTCGCCGCGTCCGGAGACGGCGACGTCGCCGCACGCCGGACCGAGCTGTTCCGCGCGCTGCATTCGCTCAAGGGGATGTGCGCCTCGGTCGGACTGGACGACGCGGCCCGCCTGGCGCACGAAGCCGAGGAACTGGCCCGGACGGCTCCCCTTCCCGCCCGGGGACGCTTCGCGCGCTGCCTGGCGAGCCTGGCCGCGCGGGTCGGCCGACCGGACGCCGAAGGGGCCGCCGACGGAGAGCCCCCCGTGGAGAGCGAGGGACTGGTCACGCTGCCGCCGATCCGCGTCGAGGCGGAGCGGCTCGACCGCCTGATCGACACCGCGACGAGTCTGGCGGCGACGCTGGAGCGACTCGAGCACCGCCTCGGTCCTCCGGACGATTCGGAGAGCCTCGCACTGCGGCATGCCCTCCGGCGCGAGACCCGCAGCCTCGGTCGCGCGCTGCTCGAGATGCGGCTGCTGCGTCTTTCGGAACTCGCCGGCCGGTTCGAGCGCGCCGTCGAGCGCTGGGCGGAGCAGCGTGGCGTGACCGTCCGGTTCCGGCTCGAGGGTGGCGGTGTCCGGGTCGACCGCGGGCTCGTCTGGCGCCTGCTCGATCCCCTCGCCCAGCTCCTGCGCAACGCCGTCGCCCACGGGCCGGGCTCCCGCTCCGGACGGCCGCTGGAGGTGCGGCTGCACGCCGCCCGCGAGGCCGGACGGCTGCGGTTCGAGATCCGCGACGACGGCCGCGGACTCGATCCGGCGGCGGTACGGCGGCGGGCGATCCGGCGGGGTGTGATCACGCCCGACCAGGCGGCGCGGCTCGACGACGCCGGGTCGCTCGAACTGCTGACGCGCGACGGGATGTCCCGCCTGGCCGGCGCGGACGAGCTGGCCGGCCGCGGCGTCGGCCTGGCCAGTACCCGGGCGGCGATCCGGAGCCTCGGCGGGCGGCTCGAGCTGCGCTCCCGTCCCGGCGAGGGGTTTTCGGCGACGATCCTGGTCCCCGCGCGCCTGGCGATCACCGACGGGCTGATGGTCGAGCTGGGGGGACGCACCTTCGCCGTGCTCGCGGCGCCGATCGAGGCGGTCCGGGACACGGCGGATCGCGCGCTCGGGGTCCCGCGGGTCGGCCTGGCCGAACGGCTCGGGATCACCCCGGGCGACGCGCCGGGACGCCACGCGCTGATCGTCGGATCCGGGCGCGGGAAGATCGCCCTCATCGTCGGCCGGGTGATCGAGCGACGGGAGCTGGTGATCCGCCCCCTCGGGGCGCCGCTCGAGCGCCTCGGGCCGTGGGCGGGCGCGGCGCTGCTCGCCGAGGGCGGACTCGCCCTGGTGCTCGATCCCGCCCGGCTGCTCGACTGGTCCACAATGTAGGCGATGTCGCACAACCCCGTCAGGCGCCTCGGGCAGAACTTCCTCGCCAATCCTTCGTTGGCACGCTGGCTGGTCGACCGGTTCGCCCCGACGCCGGACGACGCCGTCGTCGAGATCGGCCCGGGCCGCGGCGCCCTGACCGCCATGCTCGCGCCGCGCTGCGGCCGGTTCCTGGCGCTCGAGATCGACGAGCGGCTCGTCCCGACCCTCGAGGCGCTGCTCGAGCCCTGGCCTCACGCCGAGGTGCGCCTCGCCGACGCCGTCGGCGTCGACTGGGACGCACTGGCCGGCGAACTCGGCACGGCGCTGCGGGTGGTCGGCAACCTGCCCTACAACGTCGGCACGGCGATCGTCGGGGCGCTGCTCGCATGCGATCGGATCCGCGACGTGCAGTTCGTCCTCCAGCGCGAGGTCGTCGATCGCCTGCTCGCAGGACCAGGCTCGAAGACGTACGGCCCGCTGTCGGTGCTCGTCGCCCTGCGGACGCGCCCGCGCCGGCTCCGCACGATCGCGCCCGGGTCGTTTCGTCCGGTTCCCCGTGTCGAGAGCGCCGCCTTCGCCCTCGTGTTTCCGGACGATGCGCCCCTGCCGGCGGCCGAGGTCCCGCAGCTCCGGGCCTGGCTGCACCGCGGGTTCGCCCGGCGCCGGAAGACTCTTGCCGGTAATCTGGCCGGCCGGCGCCAGGAGGTCCGCGAGTTTCTCGCGGGGCGCGGGCTGCCGGAAGACCTGCGTGCCGAGGCGCTCGCACCGCACGACTGGCTGGCCCTCGCGCGACGGCTCGGCCCCCTGCCGGCCGCCGGCTCGGGGCGCGCGAAGGTGACCGGGGACGCCACGTGAGTTCACCGCTCGAGATCGTCTCGCTGGGTGGCACCGGCGGGTTCGGAATGAACGCGACGCTCTACCTGGCGCAGGGAGAAGGGCTGCTCGTCGACTTCGGCACCGGGTTCCCCCACGGCATCCCGGCGGGCATCGCGAGACTCGTTCCCGACGCCCGGGCCGCGGCCGAACGCTGGCCCGATCTGCGCGGGATCGTGCTGACCCACGGCCACGACGACCACGTCGGCGCCCTGGCCTTCCTTCCCCGCCCTTGGCGGAACGTCCCGGTCCATGCCACGACCCTGACCCTCGCGATCGCCTCGGACCGGCTCGAGGACGCCGGGGTCGCCATGCCGCCGCTGCGCCCGCTGTCCTTCGGCGTGCCGGTCGAGGTCGGACCGTTCCGCGTGACTGCGATCCATGTCACGCACTCGGTGCCCGACGCCGCGATGCTCGCGATCGACACGCCGGCGGGACGGGTCCTGCACACGGGAGACTTCCGGTTCGACGCGGAGCCGGTCGTCGGTCCGACCACCGACTGGCCCGCCCTCGCGGCGCTCAGGCAGGAAGGCGTCCGGCTGATGCTCTGCGACAGTACCGGCGCGATGCGCTTCGGCCACACGTCGACCGAGGCGTCGGTGGC
>JAJRXN010000368.1 GCA_024276295.1 Acidobacteriota bacterium | reverse complement strand
TCGGCGGACCGTCAGCGCGTGCAGCCGGCAGGCTGGCGCGGCGTGCCCGAGGACTCCTCGCCCCATCCGCCGGCGCCTCCACAGGCCAGATCGACGCCGCGCACGAGGTAGAACCAGCCGTCGCCGGCCGGCGGGAGGTCCTCGTCGTCGTACGAGGAGGCCGTCAGTCCCTCGACCAGGCACGAGCCGGCCGGGCCGGCGCCGATCGCGACCAGGCCGCCGCGTGCCAGGTCGTACTCGTCGGCCGTCGGCAGATCCGGCCAGTCGATGCGCGCCACGGCTCCCCCGGTGACCATCAGCGGCCCGGCCGCCGGCGGCGTCCCCGCGCCGGCGTCGAGCGCGCCGCAGTCCGCCGCGTCGGCGATGCCGTCGTCGTCGTCGTCCGCATCGCAGGCGTCACCCGCTCCGTCGAGATCGAAGTCGAGCTGGTCGGCGTTCGGCGTGTCACGGCAGTTGTCGTCGCAGGCGACCGGGCTGCCGGCGCACGGAGCGTCGCCGATGATCCCGCTCGCATCGCCGTCACACGGAACGCCGTCACGGTCGACGTCGAGCGGCGAGTGGACCGTCCGGTTGACGCATTCGTCGTCGATGTTCGGCGGCAGGTCGGCCCACTGCGCGAGCGCGTTGAATCGCGGCAGCAGGTCCTTTTCGAACGCGATGTCCCAGAGCTGACCGTCGTGACCGACGCCGGGTGGCCGCTTGTAGCAGTGGGCGACCTGCCGGCTCTCCAGCGCGCACGAGATGTCGTCCGACCACTCGACCGTCGCCGTGGCGTCGGTGTCTCCGTGCGCGAGGAAGATGAACCCGCGGAACGTCGTGTCGGAGGTCGCGAGGGCCAGGTCGTAGCCGTTGACCGTCTCGAGGTGGGACAGATCGGTCTCGCCGGGCGGGCCGATCACGCCCTGGAGCATCCGGCCCTCGAAGCAGCCGTCGCCGAGGTCGGGAATCACCTCCCAGTGGTCGGCCACGCACGCCGGCCACGCGGGGCTGGTCAGCATCCGTACGCTGTGCTGCCAGCCGGCCATCGGCGCGACGAAACCGAAGCGGTCCGGATGTCCGAGCCCGACGCTGGCCGCGCCGAATCCGCCCATCGAGTTGCCGCCGACGCCCCGCATCCGGCGCAGGGCGGCCCCCTGGAAGCGTGCCTCGACGTCGTCCGGCAGGTCGTCCGCCGTGTAGTCGCCGTAGAGGTGCGTGCCGTCGTAGTCGTTCGAGAACAGACGATGCCACGGCGTGAACGAGAAGCCGCAGAAGCCGTCGTTGCCATCGGGCATCACGACGATCACCGGCTCGATCGTGCCCTCGTCGACGAGCCGGTTGACGGTCCGTTCGACGAAGCCGCCGGAGTTCCAGCTCCGGTAGCTGCCCCAGCCGCCGTGCAGCAGGTAGAACACCGGGTAGCGCTGCGTCGGCGAGTCACCGTGGCCGGCCGGCAGATAGATGTTGTAGTCCTCGACGTGGCCCAGTGCCGGGGGAACGAACTGCTCGTGTCGCACGACGCCGGTCGTGCCGGCCGGCAGTGTCCGGAACGTCACCTCGTGCGGGTCGGCCGGCGCGCCGTCGGAGACGCGGCGCGCTCCCGGATCGTCCGGAGCGACGCCGTCGAAGAGCACGAGGCGGTACCAGGCGCCGCGCTCGAGCGGTGCGTCCGGCAGCACGCGCAGCATCGGCGGGTAGGCGCGCAGATCCCACGCCGCGCCGCCGGAGATCGGCGTGCCGCCGGGCGTCGTCGGATCGCCATCGTCGTCGCGCTCGAGACGGACGAGGTTGCGTGCGGACCGGTCGTTGACCGCCACGGCGATGTCGGGCGACTCTCCCTCGATTGAGCGGCTGTCGACGCGCGTGTAGCGACCGTCGCCGTCGCTGTCCAGTTCGATCGGCGAACCGAAGTGGAACGAGATCGGCACCCGGAACGTCACGCGATCGCGGTCCTCGGGGACCGTCGAGGAGACGAGCTGCTCGGTCCGGCCGGCGCTCCCC
>JAJRXN010000367.1 GCA_024276295.1 Acidobacteriota bacterium | reverse complement strand
TTGCGACTGACTGAGCCCTTCGCGGACGCTGTAGCTGCGGAAGAACGCATGCTGAGCCGTCACCGGCGGCGCTCCGATCACCGCCAGCGCCAGGATCCAGCCGGCCAGTCGCCTTCCAGCACGCATGTTCGCTCGCCCGGTACCGCCGTCGCACGGCGGTACCCGGGAGTCTCTTCGGTCGGTGTCGGCGGCTTCTTGATCCCGGCGGGCCGGCGGGCGATCAGCCCCTGTCGTCCCCGTGCAGGGCGGCGAGGAACCGCTCCTCGACGAAGCGGTAGGTGCGGGAGGTCGGCAGGTTCGCCTTGAGGTGTGGCAGGTTCTCGAGCGGCAGCAGCGCCTTGGCCATCGAGCGGTGCCCTCCGGCGGCGCCGAGTTCGCCGAAAGCCGCCTTGACCACCGCGCCGGCGCGCTGGACGAAGCCGACGTTGCGAACGGAGATGACGAGTTCGCCCTCGAAGACGCCCGAGACGGCCGACCAGTCGACCCCCTCGACCTGGAGACAGAAGTCGGCGAGCTGCGGGATGATGTCCTCGCGGCTGCCCGGTCCGAGGTGCGAGAAGATGACCTTCTCCTCGATCCGCGCATCCCGCAGTCCGTCGGCGAACGAGGTCAGCACCTCGGCCGGAAGCGCCGGGCGCTCGATGCGGCGGATCCAGTTGGTGTTGGCGCGCGGAAACAGCCAGGTGAACGTCTCGACGTCGGCCTCGATCACCGGCCGGTCGAGCAGCAGCGTGTCGGAGCGCACCGCGTAGAGCAGCGCCGTCGCCAGGCGCTCGTTGACCTTGACGTTCTCGGCGCGCAGGTACTCGGTCAGGATCGTCGCCGTCGCGCCGTAGGCGTTGCGCACGTCCTTGAAGCGGGCCTCGTAGGAGGTCTGCGACGGGTGATGGTCGATCACCGCGTCGACGCGGGGCAGCCGCACCCGCAGGTGCGGCGGCTGGGTGTCGACCATCACGATCCGCTCGTAGTCGGCCAGCGCGCTCTCGTCGATGCGCCGCACCTCGAGGTCGAGGACCGTCATCATCGCGATGTTCTCGGGCCGGGTCACGGCGCCGAACGAACCCATCGGCATCGTCAGCCGGTTGCGCCCCAGCAGCGTCCGCAGGCCGAGGCCGCACGCCAGGCTGTCCGGGTCGGGATCGTCCTGCAGCAGCACGAGCACGCTCTTCGCGTCGCCGATCACCTCGCGGAGCTGGCGCACGCGGATCTTCGCCCGCGCCAGGCGCGCGTCGGTCCGGAGCAGCGGCTTGAAGCGGTCCCCCGCCGGGACGAAGTAGGCCCACGGGTACTGCTCCGGCCGGACGCGCAGCTCGGCGAGCGGACTGACCGACAGCACGATCACCGGCGTCTCGCCGCGCTCCTTGCGGATCGCCTCGAGCACCGTACGCAGGCGCCGGGGATCCCGCAGCGAGACGATCAGCAGGCTGGCCGGGAGGATCTCGCGGTAGATCGCCCGGTCGCGGAACGAGCCGCGGACGGTCGTGCAGCCCATCCGACGCAGCGACCGTTCGAGCGTCACCGACTCGACGACGAAGGTGATCTCCTCCGGCGCCGCATCGAGAGCCTGGAGCAGCAGCAGCGCATGCGACCGGCTCTGACAGACGACCCCGACGCGCATCAGCCCCCTCCCCGCTCCGGCGGCCGCCCGCGGTCCGCGCCGGCCGGTCGCGATCGACGATACCAGAGCCAGCCCAGCGCTCCGGCCACGCTCCCGCCGAGGTCGGCGGCGAAGTCTCCCGCGCTCGCGTCGCGCCACGGGACGGACGACTGGAGCAGCTCGTCACCGCCGCCCCACGCGGCGGCCAGGCCCGCCGCCAGCGTCGCGGTGCGCAGCGCAGGCCCCCCGAGCGCGCCGATCGACCACGACCAGGCGCCGGCAAGACCGCTCCAGACCGCGATGTGCGCCAGCTTGTCGGACCCGCCGGCCAGGCCGACCGGAAGCGGCCGCAGCGAGAGCGCCGCGATCGCGAGCATCATGGCGACCGGAACGGCGGCCCGGAGGAGGAACCGGCGGCGCGCGGTCCCGTCCGCGTCCGGCCCGTTGTCGTGCGGCGCCATCCGGGCACCCGGCTCACGAAAAGGGATACATCACGTATCCCAGCAGCAGCGCACCGCCGGCGAGCCCCGCGAAGATCTTGAGCCCGAGCTGCAGCCGCCGGCCACGCCCCGCGAACAGGAACGCGAAGAACACGCTGAAGATCGAGGCCAGCACGAGCATGTGGGCGACGTGCCGCATCGGTCACCTCTTGCGCCCGATGGCGATGTCCCAGGCATCGAGGATCACCAGCAGGTTCATCAGGCACGCGGCGAGCAGGTAGACCGTGCCGTACTGGCTCCAGCGCCGGAAGAAGCGGCGCTCGCGCTTCTCGAGCGCGGCGCGGGCCTCGCGCGACAGACGGCCGGATTCGATCCCGTAGCGCGAATAGACCGGCGCGCCGTAGAGCGCGGTCCGCAGGATCGGCTCGGCCGGCCCGAGAGCGAGATCGGCGGCGACCTGCAACCGCGTGAGGACCGGGGCCCGCGGATCGGCCACCGCGAGATTGCCGGCGAACACGACGCCGAGCGTGGCCGACAGAACGATCAGCACGAAGAACACCGCCGCGCGCCGGCGCCGGCCGAGCAGCAGGTGGCCCGCGCCGGGGACCAGCCAGCCGACGAACCCGGCGAGCAGACCACGGCGGATCGCTTCCGCGGTGAGCTTCCGGGGCCTGGGACTGGCGGCGTTCATCGGCTGGGTCGTGCGCGCCGGAGGGCCGGCACCGCGCCCTACGCGGAGGGCGCGTCCCCGGGTTCGACCTCGATGGCCAGTTCGACGTCCATCTCGTGATGGACGTGGATCGTCACGTGGTGCGTGCCGGTCTGCTTGATCGGCTCGTCGAGGCGGATCTGCCGCCGCGGAATCGAGACACCCTGCTCCTCGAGCGCGCCGGCGATGTCCGCATTGGTCACCGAGCCGTAGAGCTGACCGGTGTCGCCGACCCGCCGCTGGAAGCGCAGCACCTGGATCTCCTCGATCCGCTGCGCGAGCGACCGGGCATCGGCGCGCTCCCGCTCCGCGCGCGCCTCGCCGGCGCGGCGCTCGATCTCGATCTGGCGGCGTACGCCGTCGGTGAACCGGTAGGCCAGGCGCTTGGGCAGCAGGAAGTTGCGGGCGTAGCCGTCCGCCACGCTGACCACGTCGCCCTGGCGCCCGAGATGGGGCACGTCCTCGCGAAGGATGAGTTTCATCGCAGTCTCCCCGATCAGTCGGTCGTCACCGGCAGCAATGCCAGGTTGCGGGCCCGCTTGATCGCCGTCGAGAGCTGGCGCTGGTGCTTGGCGCAGGTTCCCGAGACTCGGCGGGAGAGGATCTTGGCCCGCTCCGGGATGTAGTTCTGCAGCGTGCGGATGTCCTTGTAGTCGATCGACTCGACCTTCCCCTCGCAGAACTTGCAGTACTTGCGCCGCTGGAACAGGGAGCGACGACCACGCCGGCGT
>JAJRXN010000366.1 GCA_024276295.1 Acidobacteriota bacterium | reverse complement strand
TTCGATCAGCGGGGCCATCGCCTCCTCGAACAGCGGGGCGAGGAACCGGTTGACCGGGTGCAGCTTGAACAGCACGACGTGATCGTCGAGAAACAGCCGGGTCAGGACGTCGAGCGGCCCGATCGACGACACGTTGCCGCCGCCGAGAACGAGACACGTCCGGCCCTTGCGGTCCGGATCGTGGTAGACGCGGGCCTGGGTGTGCGGCAGGTCCTCCAGCGTGACGTGCGGCTTCATCCAGACCTCGGCCGCGACGCTGGGATAGAACAGCCGGTCCCAGATCGTCTCCGGAAACACTCTGGCGACGACCTGGCCGTCCGGCCGGGTCGTGATCGGTCCCGGAATGCGCGGCCGGCCGGTGTCGCGCACGCCGATCAGCGCGCGCCGCAGGCAGTGCAGGTAGCGCAGCACGAGGTACGGTCCGACGAGCCACTCCTCGCCCGCTTCGGGCCGGTCGCGGTCGAGCCCCTCGAGGTCGAGCACGGCATGGGTCCAGGGGGCGGCGATGCGGGCGAATCGGCGCGAGAGTTCCTCGATCAGCGCGATCCGCTGCTCGACGCCGACGCGGCGCCAGGCGTCGCGCCGGGCCGCGAGTTCCCGGGTGGCCGCATCGAGGACGGCGGTGTCCGTTCCGGCATCGTTCACGACGCGTTCTCCTCGCCGCCGCGGCCGCGGCGGGCGTGTTCGGGCCCGCCCATGATCGCCTGTCCGCGCCGCGCCGCCCAGCGCGGCGGTCGACCGGTTCAGCCGTGGGCCTTCCGGGCGACCGTTTTGATTGCCGGCGACGAGCGGCGTATAAAGCCGGTCTGCGGGGCCGCGCGTGGCGAGTCCTGCCGGGTGGTCCATGATGTTCATGAAGATCCCGTCGCTGATCCTCCGCCAGCTCTACACGTTCGGCAGTCTGGAACGCACCCCGGACGGTGTCGTGTTCGCGCTCAAGAACCGGCTCTCGGATGCGCGCCTCGTGGGCATCCGCGGGATCAGGATCGACGGCGAGGCCGTACCGCTCGAGCGGCTCGAGCTGGAACTCAAGGACGGCCGCCGGTTGCGCGCGGCCGACCTTGCGGGTGGCGATCCGCTTCCGTTCGCGCTGCGCGATCCGCTGCGCATCCATGCCCGCGGCGTCGAGCTCGAGCACGGCCAGCACGAGCTGGCGTTCGACGTCGAGGCCGATCCGTTCGGCAGGCTGAAGTTCAGCGTCAAGGACGGGCTGGCCGAAGAGACCGACCGCCGGCTGCGCATCCCATACTCGAAGGACGACGACTACGCCGAGCCGATCATCCGCAAGCGGCGGGCGTTCATCGAGGAGTACGCCGGTGTCAGCTTCCGGCACATCGACAAGTACTCGTTCGATCCGCACGTCACGCGCGGGAACATCGAGAACTTCACCGGGGTGACCCAGGTGCCGCTCGGGTTCGCCGGCCCGCTGCTGGTCCACGGCGAGCACGCCCGGGGCGAATTCCTGATCCCGATGGCGACGGCCGAGGGAACGCTGGTCGCCTCGTACAACCGCGGAATCAAGGTGATCAACCTCAGCGGGGGGGTGCGCTGCACGGTCCAGGACGACAGCATGCAGCGGGCGCCGGTCTTCGTGTTCGACTCGGCGCGCGAGGCGCGCGCGTTTCGCGACTGGGTCGACGAGCACATCGACCCGATCCGCGAGGCGGCGGAGGCGACGACCAGCGTCGGCAAGCTGCAGTTCATCGACACGTTCCTGGCCAGCAAGTTCGCCTACCTGCGGTTCAACTTCTCCACCGGGGACGCTGCCGGGCAGAACATGGTCGGTCGGGCGACGTTCGCCGCCTGCAGCTGGATTCTCGACAACAACAAGACCGTGCGCCGTTTCTTCCTCGAATCGAACCTCGCGACGGACAAGAAGGCCTCGCAGGTCAACGTGATGCGTACCCGCGGCAAGCGGGTCACCGCCGAGGCGACGGTCAAGCGCGATCTGCTGGTCCAGCACATGCGGGTCGAGCCGGAGGCGCTGGCCTACCACAGCCAGGTGGCCAACGTCGGATCGATCCTTTCGGGAGCCAACAACAACGGCTGCCATTCGCCGAACGCGATCACGGCGATCTTCATCGCCACCGGCCAGGACGTGGCCAACGTCTCGGAGAGTTCGGCGGGGATCTTCTACGGCGAGATCACGCCGGAGGGCGATTTCTACATGTCGCTGACGATCCCTTCGCTGATCGTCGCGACCTACGGCGGCGGAACGGGGCTGCCGACGCAGCGCGAGTGCCTCGAAGCGCTCGGCTGCTATGGCAAGGGAAAGGTGCGCAAGCTGGCGGAGATCATCGCGGGGGTCGCGCTGGCCGGCGAGCTGTCGCTCGGTGCGGCGATCTCCGCGCTGGACTGGGTTTCGAGCCACGAGGAGTACGGCCGCAACCGCTGATATCATCCGACGTTCCGGCGGGTGGTGCGGGCAGACGGTTCCCGCGTCGCCGGCGGAAGGGATGAGCAAGGTGACGGCTGACAG
>JAJRXN010000365.1 GCA_024276295.1 Acidobacteriota bacterium | reverse complement strand
CCGGTCTGCGGGTTGGACTCGAAGCGCGGGTAGTTGGTCGACGCGATGGCGACCCGGATCGCGTGGCCCGCCGGGAACGTGATCGACGTGTCCCAGAGGCGGACGCGGAACTCGTGGACCTCTCCGGGAACGAGCAGATCCTCGCGGTCGAAGCCGACGCGGTGGCGGCCCTGCAGGATCATGTCGGTGACCAGCATCGCCCGGCCGTCGGGGTAGACGTCCTCGAGCTTGACCACCCAGTCCGTGTCGGGACGGTAGGACGCGGCGTGGAGCACGAGCGTGATCGGCCCGGTCACCTCGACCGGAAGATCGAGCGATGCGGTCTGCCATACGAGGACGTCGGCGCGCTGGTCGTCGACCGGCCGCTGGTCCATCGGTCCCTTGCCGATGTCGTCGTAGAGATTGCCGCCGCCACGGGTCGGAACCGGATCGGCGGGATCTGCGACGTACGTCGTCTCGGCCGACGCGTCGGTCGGGGGTTCGGTCGAAAGCAGGCCCCCCGCGTGGAGATAGAACGGCGTCTCCGTGGCGGGAGGCGGCCAGTCGGCCGAGGTGCGCCAGAAGTTGCCGGGCGGCGTGCGACCCTCCGGCAGACCGGGGCCCATCACGTACGCGCGCACCGGTGGCGTGTCCATGATTCCGTTGTCCTCGCCGCGGAGCCAGAAGCCGTACCAGGCGAGGAGCGTGTCCTCGTAGTCCTGGAACACGCTCTGCGGCGGATAGACGAGTTCGCCCTGGCGCTGGATCAGATACCAGGTGTGGATCCACGGGCCGATGACCAGCTTCTGGTTGCGGCGCGCCCCGGGGCCTCCCTGCGTCTGGAGCCCGCTGAAGGCATCGAGCGTTCCCTGGGTGAAGATGTCGTACCAGCCCCCGATGTGCAGAATCGGCGTGACGACCCGGTCGAGCCGCAGCAGCAGGTTGCGGTCGTTCCAGTAGTCGTCTTCGTTCGGGTGCGTGAAGACCTCGTCCAGCTTGTGCAGCGAACCCTGGTTCCCGAGCCAGGTCTCCATCAGGTGCTTGCGGAACTCGCCGCCCGGAAAGTACATGTCGTGGTACGGGTTGCCCGTGGCGACCTCGGCGATCGCGCAGGTCAGGTGCGGCGGGGCCGCACCGGCCAGCCTGTACTGCGTGATGCCCGGCGCCGAGGCGCCGAACGTGCAGATGCCCCCGGTGTGGAAATCCTGCTGCGCGATCCACTCCACCGTGTCGTAGCCGTCCTGGTTCTCGAGCCAGCCGTCATCGTCGAACACGTCGTCGACGCCGTCGGAGTTGCCGCGCCCGCGCGTGTTCTGCTCGACGAACACGTAGTCGTTGGCGATGAACAGCTCGACCGGCTTGAACAGCTTGTAGGGGGTGCGCCGCAGTATCACCGGCCAGCGCATGCCGGGGCGCCGTGAAGGTCGCCAGATCCGGGTGTCGAGCCGCGTTACCCCGTCGCGCATCAGCAGCATCTCGGATGTCAGCGAACTGGCGACCTGGAAGTCGATGCCCGTCGCGGGTCCGGCGGCAAGGTCGATCGCGACGACGCCCGGTTCGTCGAGATCCGCCCCCTTGGGCGCCATCCCGCGCGTGTCGATCGCCGGGTAGAGTTCGTTGTAGACCGCGCGGTCGTTGGTGAACACGAGCAGCCGGTCCATGCCGGGCAGGGACTCGTCGAGATCGAACCGGTACGCTCCGTTCTCGTCGGTCTCGGTCCGCCACTCGACGATGATCGCTTCGCCGGGCCCCGTACCGGTCGTCCGGCTCTCACGCGTGACGCCGACGAAGACTCCCTGCAGCGGCTGCGAGTCCTCCTCGGAGGTCACCGTCCCGGACAGCTCGGTCAGTGCCAGGGCCGGCAGCGCGCCGAGCACGAACAGCGCCGGCAGCAGGGCGCGGGCCGACTTCCTGGTCTGCAGCAGGGACTTCATCCGTCCTTCCCGGCGGGGATGATACGGCGACGCTTCCATTCCACCAGAACTCAGGCGCCGCGCCCGTCAGCGCCGGGATCACGGGGGTTTTCCGCCCGCTGCCGCATCCTCTGTCCTCGCCCCGGTTTCCGGCTATCCTTCCGGGAGGCTCGAGCGCAGCCGTGACGGGGGTGTCCACCCGCGCCGCCCGGTGCGCGAGGAAGGAGCCGCCGATGACCACGATGTCCGGGGCCGGAAGGGCCTCCGACGACTGCCGGATGCGACTGGCCGGTCTCTCGCGCCTGGTCGGCAATACGCCGCTGCTCGCGATCGAGTACGTTCTGGGCGGTCGGAGGCGCCGCGTCTTCGCCAAGGCCGAGCACCTCAACATGACGGGCAGCATCAAGGACAGGATGGCGCTGCACATCCTGCGGCGCGCCCTCGAGCAGGGCGCGCTCGAGCCGGGCGGAAGGATCGTCGAGGCGACGAGCGGCAATACCGGGATCGCGTTCGCCGCGCTCGGGCGCGCTCTGGGCCATCCCGTCTCGATCTTCATGCCCGACTGGATGAGCCGCGAGAGGATCGACCTGATCCGCTCGCTCGGTGCGGAGATCCACCTCGTCTCGGCCGCGCAGGGGGGATTCGTCGGCAGCATCGAGCTGGCCGAGAAGCTGGCCTGATCGACTCCGGGCGCGTTTCTGCCGCGGCAGTTCTCGAACGAGCACAACATCGAGGCCCACGCGCTGAGCACGGGACGGGAGATCTGGTTTCAGCTCAAGGCCCGCGGCCTCGAACCCGACGCGTTCGTG
>JAJRXN010000364.1 GCA_024276295.1 Acidobacteriota bacterium | reverse complement strand
TGCGCGCGCAAGGCAAGATCGGCGGGGCAAGCCCCGCCGCTACGGGCGCCGATTCCGCATTGGAACGCCTCTATCCGGGATCGGCGGGGCAAGCCCCGCCGCTACGGGCGCCGATTCTGGATTGCAACGCCTCTATGCGGAATCGGCGGGGCAAGCCCCGCCGCTACGGGCGCCGTTGTGCATTGGAACGCCTCCATCCGGAATCGGCGGGGCAAGCCCCGCCGCTACGGGGCGGGCCGTCTGGAGAGCGTGGCGAGGGCGGCGCGGGCGGCGTCGAGGGCGGCGGGGAGGGCGGCGCGGACGGTGTCGCTCAGACCGAGGCCGGTGCGTACCTCAGCCGGTTCGATGCCGACCACGCGCACCTGCGGCGGCAGCAGGCCGACCAGCGCGGCGAGGCGCAGCAGGTCCTCGGCGCTCCCTTCGTGCGCGGTCGTTCCCCGCGGGCGCGGCGAGGCGAGCAGCTCGCGGCCGTCGAAGGCGTGGACCGTGCCCGGCGGCGCGCCGCGCGCGACGGCGTCGAGCAGCAGCACGCCGACGCGCCCCTCGAGCCGTCCGAGCAGCGCCATGCCCTGCGTGCCGCCGTCGAGCATTTCGACCTCGTCCCCGCGCCCCTGCAGCTCGCGTTCCAGCAGCCGGGCCAGCTCCTGGCCCAGCCCGTCGTCGCGCAGCAGCGTGTTGCCGAGGGCGAGCACGAGCAGCGGCGCCGGGGACGACGGAGCCCCCGGCAGGCCGCCGCCGTCCGGCTCAGCCGAGCCAGGTCTCATCGTCGACGTCCACGTCGCCGGCCTCGTGGAACTTGTAGCCTGAGACCATCGACGAGATCAGCCCGTTCCGGTAGAGCTGACCGTCGTAGAACACGATGTAGACGTGCAGGATCGAAAAGACGATGAACCCCCAGGCGAACAGATGGTGCCAGACGCGCACCGCCATCGAGCTGCCGGCCAGCGGAATCACCCAGCCGACCAGCGTGTCCCAGAACCCGCCGGGCGACGACTCGGAATAGAGCGCGAGTCCGGTCAGGATCTGCAGCCAGCCGAGGCCGATCACGAACACGGTGTACGCCAGCCCGGCGAGCGCGTTGTGTCCGAGGTGCAGGTGCCCCCGCTCGAGGCGCAGATAGTCGAGCGCCTGGCGGAACAGGTCCTGCCACCACGACCGGCGCCAGACGAACGGGAACCCCGAGCGGGCGTACTTGTTGCCCATCCAGAACCAGTAGATCCGCCACAGGAAGTTGACGAGGAAGATCATCCCGGCGGCGAAGTGGATCTTGCGCGCCGTTCCCATCACGAAGTTGTTCCACGGCTCGCCGGCGGGAGCCAGCACAGGGTTCCAGATGTAGAGCCCGGAGAAGAACAGCACCAGGATCGCCAGCGCGTTGACCCAGTGGAATACGCGGATCGGCCACTGCCAGACGTACTTCTGCGCGAAGAACCCGGGCGGTGGGACCGCGTCCGACCTGGAGATCGAACTCATCGTCGCCTCCATCGGCCCGCTCAGCGGACCAGGACCTCCGCCAGCGTGCGCCCGTCCGGTCCGATGACGTGCGATGCGCAGGCCAGGCACGGGTCGAACGAGTGGATCGTCCGCAGGATCTCGACCGGCTGATCGGGCTTCGCCAGCTTCGTGCCGAGCAGCGCCGCCTCGTACGCGCCGACCTGCCCCTTCGCGTCACGCGGCGAGGCGTTCCACGTCGAGGGCACGACGATCTGGTACGCCGCGATCTTTCCGTCGCGGATCGTCACCCAGTGTCCCAG
>JAJRXN010000363.1 GCA_024276295.1 Acidobacteriota bacterium | reverse complement strand
TACGAGAACGGGATCCGGATCACCCGGGAGGTTGGCCGGGACGAGGTCCGCAAGGTCAGGCTCGAGGAGATCGGCTCTCCCGCCGATCTGCGGGGGCTCTCGATCGAGCAGCTCGAGGATCTGGCGAGCCAGGTGCGGACCTTCCTCGTCGACCTCGCGGCCTCGCGCGGCGGCCACTTCGCATCGAGTCTCGGCACGGTCGAGCTGACCCTCGCGCTGCACTACGTCTACCAGACGCCGGACGATCGGCTGATCTGGGACGTCGGTCATCAGGCGTACGTCCACAAGCTGATTACCGGCCGCCGCGACCGGCTGCACACGATTCGCCAGTACCGCGGACTGTCAGGCTTCCTCAAGCGATCCGAGAGCCCGTACGATGCCTTCGGTGCCGGTCATGCCTCGACGGCCCCGTCGGCGGCGTTCGGCTTCTGCACGGCGCAGGAGCTGCTCGGCGAGTCCGACCGCCGGGCGGTGGCGATCATCGGCGACGGCGCGATGACCGGAGGCCTGGCCTTCGAGGCGCTCAACAATGCCGGGTCCACCAAGCGCGACTTCCTGGTGATCCTCAACGACAACGCGATGTCGATCTCTCCCAACGTCGGGGCGGTGGCGCACTACCTGACGACGCTGACCACGCATCCGTACTACCGGCGGATGAAGTCCGACATCTATCACGTGCTCGAGAAGCTGCCGCGGGTCGGCGAGTCGATGGGAGAGTTCGCCCGCAGGCTCGAACGGGGCGTCAAGGGCGCGCTCGTGCCCGGGGCGCTCTTCCAGGCGCTCGGCTTCCACTACCTGGGCCCGATCGACGGTCACGACCTCGACGAGCTGGTGCCGATCCTGCAGAAGATCCGCGCCCGCCGTGGCGAGGGGCCGGTCCTGCTGCACGTGCTGACCCACAAGGGGAAGGGCTACGACCTGGCCGAGAAGGACCCGCTCAAGTGGCACGGCGTCAGCCCCTTCGACAAGGAGACCGGCCGGTCGCGCTCGGCGGCGTCTTCCTCGGCACCGCCGTCGTACACGGAGGTCTTCTCGCAGGCGATGCTCGATGCGGCCGAGCGGCACGAGCGGCTGGTGGCGATCACCGCCGCGATGGCACCGGGGACGGGCCTGTCCGCGTTCCGCGAGAAGTACCCCGATCGCTTCTTCGACGTCGGCATCGCCGAGGGCCATGGCGTGACCTTCGCGTGCGGTCTGGCCGCCGAAGGCCTGCGGCCGGTCTGTGCGATCTACTCGACGTTCCTGCAGCGGGCGTTCGACATGCTGATCCACGACTGCGCGCTTCAGAAGCTCCCGGTGATCTTCGCCCTCGACCGCGGTGGCGTCGTCGGGGCCGATGGGCCGACGCATCACGGCACGTTCGACCTGGCCTATCTGAGGATGATTCCGGAGATGGTCGTCGCCGCGCCGAAGGATGCCGACGAACTCGCCGATCTCCTCGAGACGGGGCTGGCACACGACGGCCCGTTCGCGATGCGCTATCCGCGGGGGCAGGCGCCGGCACCACGACGGCGTCCGCCCCGGTTGATCCCGATCGGGAGCTGGGAGACGCTCCGCGAGGGGGACGGCCGCGTCGTGCTGCTCGCCGTCGGTGCGATGGTCGGCGTCGCCGAGCAGACGGCACGGCAACTCGAGGATGACGGCATCGACGCGACGGTCGTCAACGCCCGCTTCGTCAAGCCGCTCGACGACGGGATGCTCGGCCGGCTGTTCGAGCGCACGGAACTCGTGGTCACGCTGGAAGAGGGCATCCGTGCTGGCGGCTTCGGCAGCGCGGTCCAGGAGGCGATGCTCGATCGCGATCTCGGTGCGCGCGTCCGGCTGATCGTGCGCGCGCTGCCCGATCGCTTCATCGAGCACGGAACGCGCGAGCAGCTCCTCGAGGATGCGGGCCTGACGGCCGATGCCGTCGGCGACGCGATCCGCGGGGCGCTCCGCGGGTCCGACAAGAGAACCGATTGACCGCCGGCGGCGCTGCGGCGTCGCGGCGATCGTGAGCAGGGGGCGGGCCCGCGCGGGGGCAGCGGGTCCGGGGCGACAACCCAGGGAACGAGGAGGTCGACGTCCATGGAGACTCGTGTCAGCTCGACGCGGGGTGGACTGCTGTCCGCCGCCGCCGACGTGCATGTCGTGTTCGTGCTACCCGGCCGGGAGGCCACCTCCGTCGAGGAGCCGCTGCGCGCTCTCGTCGCGGCCGAGGTCAAGCGCCGCCGGTTCCGCGCCCGCGTCGGCGCGGTGCTGGCGATCGATCATGGCGAGGCGAAGGCGCGCCGGACGCTGATCGTCGCCGGCCTCGGCGAGGCGGATCGCGGTGCGGTCGAGCGCGTTCATCTCGCCGCCGCCGCCGCCGCGCGGGCCGCGGCCGCGCGTGGCGCGCGGCGGATCGCGCTGGCAGTGCCCGAACTCGCCGGCCTCGACGAGACGCCCGCCGTGCGCGTGGTCGTCGAGGGAGTGCAGCTCGGAACGTACCGCTTCGGTCGCTATCGCGGTTCCGACGGCCAGGACGGCGAGACGCCGGCCAGGCGGCTCGACCGGATCGTGATCGCCGGGGCGGCCCCCGCGGCCGTCCGTCGCGGCGCGGCGGAGGCGATGGCGATGGTGCGCGGTGTCGGTCTGGCACGCGACCTGGTCAACACGCCGCCCGCCGATGCCGATCCGCAGGCGCTCGAGCAGGCGGCCCGGGCGCTGGCGCGCGAGCGCGGCCTGGCGGTCCGCGTGCTCGGTCCTCGGGCACTCGAGCGCGAGAAGATGAGCGCGCTGCTGGCGGTCGGGCAAGGGAGCGACGTGGAACCGCGATTGGTGCACCTGGCGTATCGACCGCGACGGAAGGCGCGCCAGCGGCTGGCGTTCGTCGGCAAGGGCATCACCTTCGACTCCGGCGGGTACGATCTCAAGAGCCCGTCGAACATGCTGACGATGAAGAGCGACATGGCCGGCGGTGCGGCGGTGCTCGGCGCGATCTCCGCGGTCGCGGAACTCGAGCTGTCGGTCGAGGTCCACGCCGTCGTCCCTCTGGCCGAGAACCTCGTCTCCGGCGGGGCCTACAAGCCGGGCGATGTGCTGCGTTCGCGCGCGGGGAAGACGATCGAGATCAGCAACACCGACGCCGAAGGGCGCCTGGCGCTCGCCGATGCGCTGAGCTGGACGCGCGACCGCGTGCGGCCCGACGCGATGGTCGACGTGGCGACGCTGACCGGCGCCTGCGTCGTCGCCCTGGGGCCGCTCGCGGCCGGGCTGATGACCCGCGACGACGCGCTCGCCGAGCGCGTGCTCGCCGCCGCCGGGCGGGCCGGCGAGAAGGTCTGGCGGATGCCGCTCTTTCCGGAGTACGAGGAGATGCTCAAGAGCGACATCGCTGACATGCGGAACACCGGTGAGCGGTGGGGCGGCGCACTGACCGCCGGTCTGTTCCTGGCGCGCTTCGCCGGGGACACGCCCTGGGCCCATCTCGACATCGCCGGTCCGGCGTGGATGGACAAGCAGCATCCCTTCTGGGGCAAGGGGGGCTCCGGTGCCGCGGTGCTGACGCTGGTCGAGCTGGCGCGCGGGGCGTAGGGGCGAACGATCGGCTCAGCCGATCGCTCGCCCGGCCAGCGGATTCGCACCCGCCCGCAGCGGCGGGGCTTGCCCCGCCGATTCCGCCTTGGAACCCCGTCATGCAGAATCGGCGCCCCAAGGGGCGCCGCTACGGGACGATCCGTCATCGCGACCCCGCCGTTGCGCAACGATCCCCCATCCCGACGTCCCCGTAGCGGCGGGGCTTGCCCCGCCGATTCTGCCT
>JAJRXN010000362.1 GCA_024276295.1 Acidobacteriota bacterium | reverse complement strand
CTCGAGCGGAACGGCTTGAGCAGCTCGGCCCGTGACGGTTGACGCAGCTTCTTGAGCGCCTTGGACTCGATCTGCCGGATCCGCTCGCGGGTCACCGCGAACGACTGGCCGACCTCCTCCAAGGTGTGCTCGGTCCCCTGGTCAACGCCGAACCTCATCTTCAGAACCTTCTCTTCCCTCGGCGTCAGCGTCTTGAGAACGGTTCCCGTCTGATCCTTGAGGTTTCCTCTGACCACCGCCTCGACTGGAGAAGGGGATTTCTTGTCCTCGATGAAATCCCCGAGGTGCGAGTCTTCGTCCTCGCCGATCGGCGTCTCCAGCGAGATCGGCTCCTTGGCGATCTTGAGCACCTTGCGCACCTTGCTCGCCGGGACGTCCATCCGGTCGGCGATCTCCTCCGGCGTCGGCTCGCGACCGAGTTCCTGGACCAGCGCGCGCGCCGTGCGGACGAGCTTGTTGATCGTCTCGATCATGTGGACCGGGATCCGTATCGTCCGCGCCTGGTCGGCGATCGCCCGCGTGATCGCCTGGCGGATCCACCACGTGGCGTAGGTCGAGGACTTGTAGCCGCGCTTGTACTCGAACTTGTCCACGGCCTTCATCAGGCCGATGTTGCCCTCCTGGATCAGGTCGAGGAACTGCAGACCGCGGTTCGTGTACTTCTTCGCGATCGAGACCACGAGCCGCAGGTTGGCCTCGATCAGGTCCTTCTTGGCCCGCGCCGCCTGCTTTTCGCCCTCGGCGATCTCGCGCGCGAGCTGCGCCAGCTCGTCGGCCGAGGCCTTCATCTCGGCCTCGATGATCCGGACCTCTTCCTGGGCATCCTGGATCTTGCGCCGCAGCTCGCGTCGCACGCCCTGGTCCTGGGCGGACTTGAGCCGGGCACGCAGGTCCCGCTCGATGCGACGGTGGCGCACGATCCGCGCGTTGGCCTGCTTGACCTCCCGCGCGAGCCGGTCGATGTAGTGTTGCGAGAGTCCGATCGCCTGGATCGCTTGCGCGATCTCGCGATGCAGCTTCTCGACCTTCGCGGTGACGTCACGGTGGGTCTTCGTCCCGGTCTTGAGCCGGGCGAGCCGTGTCATCTCCTTTTCGAGCTGCTCGCTGAGCCTCCGGATCTTCGTGATGCGCTTGTTCGCGTGGGCGACCTTGCGCTTGATCAGCTCCTCGCGCGGCAGATTGCGGTTCTTGGCGCCGATGGCGTCTTCGGTGATGCCGAAGATCTCCTCGACCGCCTTGGGATGCGCCTGGAGTCGTTCCGGCGTGCCGAGGATCTCCTCGCGGCAGAACCGGCTGCCCGACAGGGCGGCGAGGATCTTCAGCTCCCCGGCTTCGATCCGCTTGGCGATCGCGACCTCGCCCTCCCGGGTCAGCAGCGGCACGGTGCCCATCTCGCGCAGGTACATCCGCACGGGATCGTTCGTGCGTTCCTGCTCGAGCACCGGCGCCGGCTCCGCCTTGCGGTTCCGGCGGCCGACCGTGGCGGCGAGGGCCGCTTCATCACCGGCGAGATCCTCGGCACCCGGCTCGTCGGGGTCGACGACGTCGATCTCCTGGCTCCGGAGGAACTCGAAGATCTCCTCGAGTTCGACCGGATCGGAGACCAGCTCGTCCGGGAGCTGGGCCTTGATCTCGCTGCGGGTCAGGCTTCCCTTCTCGCGTCCTGCGGCGACGAGGGCCTTGACCTCTTCGTACTTCTCGTCGATTCGCAACGTTCGTCTCCGTCACCGTCCGTCCGCGCCTTCCGCACTCCGGCGGAGTCGACGCGGGCAAACACCCAAAATACAACGTCCTCGACCGCCATGCCGTTGCACTTCCGTCGGATCGTGCATGGCTGGCGCGGCCTCGCACCGACCCGTTTCCGGCGCCGGAGCAGGTCATCCGGCCGGATCGGTTCCCTCCCGCGGCGCCTCCAGCGAGCGCACCTCCTGCGCCAGGGCGAGCTTCTCGCGCATCAGCGATTCGAGAGCGGCGGGGTCGGTCGCCGTCTCGATGCGTCGTTGCACTTCGCCCAGCCTGCCCCGGAGGTAACCCTCCCGCAGCGCCGCGACGCAGCCCCATGCCTCCTTCTCATCCGGATCGGGCTCCGGAGCGAACGCGAGCGCCAGCAGGCGCTCTCCCGCGGCGCCCGGCACCGCCGCCGCGAGTTCCCGGAGTCCCCAGCTCTCCCCGGCCCGCCGCGCATCGTCCCACCGTTCGAGGAGGGTGCGGGCCTCGGGCGTAAGGGCCTCGGGGGGAATATGGGTCGCAAGCTCTCCCGCGGCCGCCGGATCTTCCCTCCCGGGTCCCGTGAGATACCGCAGCAGGCGCTCTTCGGCCGGCCGCAGTCCGGTCCCGGCGGCCGCCTGCCGCGACGATCTCGCCATCCGCTCGCCGCGCAGCTCCCGGCTCCTCTGCCGGGCCGCGCGCCGCAGTTCCTCGCGGATCAGCGCGTCCTCGATGCCGAGTCCGTCGGCCACCCGCGCGGCCGCCTCGGCCCGGGCCACCGGGCTTTCGAGCCGCACGATCCGGGCCAGCGCCATCTCGAGCGCGCGCACCCGGCCGCTGATCGCGTCGAGGTCGAAGTTCCGCCGGGCCTCGTCGACCAGGAAGCCGGCAAGATCGAGTGCGCCGTCGATCAGCCGCGTGACGGCGTCGGCACCGCCTTCGCGCGCCACGTCGTCCGGGTCGCGTCCGTCGGGCGGCAGCGCGACCCTGACGTCGAATCCTGCGCCGAGCAGCGGCCCGAGGGCCCGGTGTGCGGCCCGGCGGCCCGCCGCATCCCCGTCGAGCAGCAGCACGACGGTGTCGGTCCAGCGGCGCAGCAGCGCGGCGTGGGCGTCGCCCAGCGCGGTCCCGCAGACCGCCACCACGCCCGGGATCCCCCGCGCAGCGAGGCTGACCGCATCGAAGTAGCCTTCGACGACGACTGCGCGCCCGGCATCGCGGATCTCGCGGGCGGTCTCGCTGAGCCGGAACAGGGTCCGGCCCTTGTCGTAGACGTCGGTCTCGGGACCGTTGAGGTACTTCGGCTCGTCGTCGCGCAGGGCCCGCCCCCCGAACGAGACCACCCTTCCCGCCGTGTCGCGGATCGGGAAGGTGATCCTCCCGCGGAACCGGTCGTAGACTCCCTCGCCGGTGCGGCGCGGGACGACCAGACCGGCGGCGAGCAGCTCGGCGACCTCGAACCCGCGGCCGGTCAGCCGGCGCAGCAGGCCATCCCAGCCGGACGGCGCGAGACCGAGACCGAACCGGGCGACCGCCTCCGGTCCGAGCCCGCGGCCGGCGAGGTATTCGCGGGCCGCGGCACCGCGGTCCGAGGCGAGTTCGTCGACGAACGCCTGCTGGGCGGCCTCGAGGGCCGCGAGCACGCGCCGGCGCCGCCGGGCCGAGCCGTCCTCGCCCCGGTCGCGCCCCTGCGGGCGCGGGAGTCCGTAGCGGTCGGCGAGCAGACCGACCGCCTCCGGGAACGCGACGCCGTGGAGTTCCATCACGAACCGGAACACGTCCCCCCCCACGTTGCACCCGAAGCAGTAGTACACCTGCTTGTCGGGATCGACATGGAAGCTCGGGGTCTTCTCCTGGTGGAACGGGCACAACCCGACCAGCGACCGGCCGGCTCGCCGAAGCTTGACCGCGTCCCCGACGACGTCGGCGATGTCGGCGGCGCGCCGAATCGCCTCCACGCCATCTCGAAAGCTGGACGCCGTCATCGACTCACCCGCGAGCAGCCTCGCCCGCCGTGCGAACCCCTAGCCGCCGCGTGATCCGGACCGAACTCCGCGCAGTGTCCCACCCCCGACCGTGGGTGCATCGGGGAGCCCGGATGATACGGTGACCAGGCTCCACGCGCAACGCGTGTTTCTGTTTGGGGAACCCCTGCTGCCGGAACCTGGCAATCCCGGACGGACCGTCACGAACGAATCCGGAACGCCCGTCAGGACGCCGCCCCCTCTGCCAGATCGAGAATCGCCTTCGCGGCGCAGGCCGCGCCGAACCCGTTGTCGATGTTGACCACGGTCAGCCCTCCGGCACAGGAGGCGAGCATCGCCGACAGGGCGGCCCGGCCGCCCTCCGCGACGCCGTAGCCGACGCTGGTCGGAACCCCGATCACCGGGGCGCGGACCAGACCGGTGACTACGGACGCCAGCGCGCCCTCCATCCCGGCGACCGCGATCACGACGCGGGCGCGCTCCAGGCGATCCCGCTGCTCGAGCAGGCGGTGCACGCCGGCGACGCCGACGTCGAACAGCCGGTCGGGGGCGAGTCCGAACGACTCGGCGGTCACGGCCGCCTCCTCGGCGACCGGAAGGTCGGCCGTCCCGGCGCAGACGACCAGCAGGCCGGGCCGGCCGGCCGCGGGCTCGCCGTCCCCGGGGCGCAGCAGGAACGTCCGCGAGACCGGATCCCAGCGCCCCCGGGGATGCGCCGCGGCGAGCCGCTCGCCGGTCCCCGGCTCGACGCGCGTCACGAGCGCGGTCTCGCCGCGCCCGGCGATGTGGGCGACGATCCGCTCCACCTGCTCGGCGGTCTTGCCGCTGCCGAAGACGACCTCCGGCATGCCCCGCCGCACCCTCCGGTGATGGTCGATCCGGGCGAACCCGAGGTCGAAGGTGCCGAGTCCGGCGATTTCGCGGACGGCCTCGTCGACCGCCAGCTCTCCGCGGCGTACCCGTTCGAGAAGATCCCTGACGCGGTCCCGGTCCATCGTTCGCCTCGTTTCCCGGTCCGGGCCGGCGGTTCTCGCCGACCGGTCCCCGGTGCACCAGATTGACGGATTTCGGCCGAAGGTGCTAAACCGGTCCTGCGCCGGCAGCCGTGGAGGTCGCCGCCCGACGCGTCCGCAGACCGCGACGGTTCTCGCGACGGCGCCCAAGGGAGATCGTGCCGTGAACAAAGCCGCCCTGATCGAAAAGATCGCCGAGGAAGCCGGGATCACGAAGAGCGCCGCCGCCAAGGCGATCGACTCGCTGATCGCAGGGATCACGCACTCGCTCGAGAGCGGGGAGCGGACCACGCTGGTGGGCCTCGGGACGTTCCAGGTCTCGGAGCGCAAGGCCAGGATGGGTCGCAATCCGCACACCGGCGCGGCGATCCACATCCCCGCGAAGAAGGTCGTGCGTTTCCGCGCCAGCAAGGACCTCGAGCAAACGCTCAACCGCTGACGCGCCTGATCCGGCGCTGCCGCGCTATTCGATCAGGGCCAGCGTCTGCCCGCCCTCGACGGCCTGGCCGGCCGAGACGGGCAGCTCCTGCACGATTCCGGCACGGGGCGCGGCGACCTCGTTTTCCATCTTCATCGCTTCGAGGATGAGCAGGCCCTGGCCTTCGGCGACCTCCTGACCTTCCTCGACGAGCAGCTTGACCACACGACCGGGCATCACCGCCGTGACTTCGGCCGGACCGCTGGTCGCCTCGAGCGCCTGGGCCGCAGCGACCAGCGGATCGACGACCCTCACGTCGCAGCGGAATCCGCCGTGGCGCACGACGTAGAGATCGCGGCCGGTCTCGTGGACCGACACGTCATACGAACGATGGTCGACGATCAGCGAGTACGCCTGACCGTCGCACGGGGCGGTATCGACGAACTGCGTCTGGCCGTCGATCGAGACCTCGAAGCCCCCCTCGACAGGACGCACCTCGACTTCCGCCTCGCGGTCACCGAGAAAGGCGAGCAGTTTCATCGGACGGACCCTCCGAGCATCCGGGCGCGACCCAGTTCGAGCCAGCGCGAAGGCCGGGCGCCCTCGGACGACTCTTCGTCCGGACTGAGCGCCGCGCGGGCCCGCGCGCGATAGGCGTGGATCGAGGCCGCCACGAGGGCGATCTCGTCGAGCCACGGATCGGATCCGACCAGCAGCTCCTCGCCGTACTCGTCGAGGAACCCGGTGTGGATCGCCCCGCGCACGAACTCCGGATGGTCGAGCAGGCGGCGCAGGAACGGGATGTTGGTCGTCACGCCGTCGAGGCGGTACTCGTCGAGTGCGCGGCGCATCCGGCGGATCGCCTCTTCGCGCGTCCGCCCGTGGGCGATCAGCTTGCCGATCATCGGATCGTAGTGGATCGGGATCTCGTAGCCGGGCGTCACGCCCGAGTCGTCCCTGATGCCGGGCCCGCTCGGCGCGCGCATCGCCTCGACGCGGCCGTGACACGGCATGAAGTTCCGCGACGGATCCTCGGCGGTGATCCGGCACTCGATGGCGTGGCCGTTCGGAACGAGTTCGTCCTGGCTCCAGCGCAGCCGCTCGCCGGCGGCGATGCGGATCTGCGCCTTGACGAGATCGCGGCCGTAGACCTCTTCGGTCACCGGGTGTTCGACCTGCAGGCGGGCGTTGACCTCCATGAAGTAGAACGAGCCGTCCTCGTCCCGCAGGAACTCCACCGTCCCCGCCCCGACGTAGCCCGCGGCGCGGCCCGCGGCGAGCGCCAGCTCCCCGAGCCGCGCGCGCTCGTCGGCGGTGACCACCGGTGATGGGGTCTCCTCGACGAGCTTCTGGTGCCGGCGCTGGATCGAGCACTCGCGCTCGCCGAGGTGCACGCCGTTGCCCTCGCCGTCGAAGAGGATCTGGACCTCGATGTGCCGCGGGCGCTCGACCAGCTTCTCGAGGTAGACCGTCTCGTCGCCGAAACTCGAGCGCGCCTCGGAGCGGGCGCGATCGATCGCCGCGGCCAAGTCGTCGGGATCGCGAACGACCCGCATCCCCTTGCCGCCACCGCCCGCCGCGGCCTTGACCATCACCGGAAAGCCTATCTCGCGTGCTGCGTCGACCGCCCGCGCGGAGTCCCCGGCAAAGGCGTCGGTGCCGGGGACGACCGGGACGCCAGCATCGATCATCCGCCGCCGCGCCTCGACCTTGTCGCCCATCGCCCGCATCGCCGCGGCCGGCGGGCCGATGAACACGACGCCGGCCGCCGCGCAGGCCTCGGCGAACCCGGCGTTCTCGGCCAGGAAGCCGTAGCCCGGGTGGATCGCCTGGGCGCCGGAGCGGCGGGCGACGTCGAGGATCTTCTCGATCGACAGGTACGACTCCGAGGCCGGGGCCGGGCCGATCGAGTACGCCTCGTGGGCGTAGCGCACGTGCGGCGCCGTCCGATCGACCTCCGAGTAGACGGCGACGGTCCGTATGTCGAGATCGAGACAGGCGCGGATGATCCGCACGGCGATCTCTCCACGGTTGGCGATCAGGATCTTGTCGAACACGGCGCGTCCTCCGGCTACAACGGGATGTTGCCGTGCTTCTTCGGCGGGGAGAGGTCCACCTTGGTCTCGAGTCTTCGCAGGGCTCCGATCAGCCGGCGCCGCGTTTCCGCCGGCTCGATCACCGCGTCGACGTAGCCACGCTCGGCCGCGACATACGGGTTGGCGAACGCCTGACGATACTCCTCGACCTTCGCCGTCTTGAACGCGTCCGGGTCGTCCGCCTCGCGCAGGGCGCGGCGGTAGAGGATCTCGACCGCTCCCTCGGCGCCCATCACGGCGATCTCGGCCGTCGGCCAGGCGTAGTTGACGTCGGTGCGGATGTGCTTGCTCGCCATCACGCAGTACGCCCCCCCGTAGGCCTTGCGGGTGATCACGGTCAGCTTCGGCACGGTCGCCTCGGCAAACGCGAACAGCAGCTTGGCACCGTGCGTGATGATGCCGCCGTGCTCCTGGGCCACGCCCGGCAGGAAGCCGGGCACGTCCTCGAACACCAGCAGCGGGATGTTGAACGCGTCGCAGAAGCGCACGAAGCGCGCTCCCTTGCGCGAGGCGTCGATGTCGAGCACCCCGGCGAGCACCGCCGGCTGGTTGGCGACGATGCCGATCGTCCGCCCGTCGAGGCGGGCGAAGCCGACGACCAGATTGCGGGCCCAGGCCTCGTGGATCTCGAAGAAGTCGCCGT
>JAJRXN010000361.1 GCA_024276295.1 Acidobacteriota bacterium | reverse complement strand
GGCAGAGGACGGGCCGCGCGCCCCCCTGCGGCGGGCAGGTTAACTTACTCGCTCGGACTGTTTCGTTGACACCCCGGCGAACCGGTTGCTAGGATCGCCGATCCGGCGCGGCTCCAGTACTCGGGCTTCACTTCCTTCGCCGCCGCCACCTCGGGAGGCGTCTGCGCATGAGCCAGAACCTGCTCGCCTTCGCCGTGCTCGCTGCACTCGCCGTGATCACGCCGGTGGCGATCCTCGGGATGTCGTACATGGCCGGTCCGGCGAGGGCACGCCGGCGCACGGACCTGACGCCCTACGAGTGCGGGGTCAAGCCGTTCCATTCGGCCCGAGGGCGCTTTTCCGTCAAGTTCTACCTGGTCGCGATGCTGTTCATCATCTTCGACGTCGAGGCGGTGTTCATCTATCCGTGGGCCAGCGTGCTGCGCGAGCGGGCGGGAAGCGCGGAGGGCTGGTTCATCTTCTGGGTGATGATGGTCTTCCTCGGCGTGCTGACCGTCGGCTTCGTCTACGAATGGGGGCGCGGTGCCCTCGACTGGGAACGGTGATCATGCTCAGCGCACGGGATCTGGCCCCCGGACTCCAGAGAGGGTGGGACGACGGGTCGGCCGTCGCGCGGCTCCGCGAGGAACTGCCCGGCGTCGTGCTGGAGGAGGACGACTTTCGCCGGGAACGCACCGTCGTCGTCCGCTCCGAAAGCCTTGCCGATGTGCTGACTTTCCTGCGGGACGACCCGGACTGCGCGTTCGACTACCTGACGGACGTCACCGCGGTGCACTGGCCCGCTCGCGAGCAGCCGTTCGACGTCGTCTACATGCTCTACTCCTTTTCGCGGAATGCCCGACTGCGGGTCAGGGCCGCGCTCGGGCCCGAGCCGAAGGTGCCGACGGCGGTGCCGCTGTGGCCCGCCGCCGACTGGCTCGAACGCGAGTGCTTCGACATGTTCGGCATCGTCTTCGAGGGTCACCCGGATCTGCGCCGGATCCTGATGACGCCGGACTACGACGCCCATCCGCTGCGCAAGGACTTCCCCCTCAAGTGCTGAGGGGGTTGTCGCGGGAGAGTCGATGAGCGAAATGCTGCAGGCGGGTCCACGTGTCGAGCGGGATGGCGATCGCGTCGTCATCAACATGGGCCCCAGCCATCCCTCGACCCACGGCGTGCTGCGCCTCGTGCTCGAGATCGACGGAGAGGTCGTGCGGTCATGCACGCCGGAGATCGGCTATCTGCACCGCGGCTTCGAGAAGATCGCCGAGAACAAGACCTGGCAGCAGTTCGTGACCTGGACCGACCGCATGGACTACCTGGCGCCGCTCTCGAACAACGTGGCGTACGTGATGGCGGTCGAAAAGCTGCTCGATCTGGAGGTCCCGCCCCGCTGTCGTTGCCTGCGCGTGATCTGCTGCGAGCTGGCACGCATCTCGGCCCATCTGCTGTGGCTCGGCACGGCGGCCCTCGATCTCGGCGCGGCGACGGTGTTCTTCTACACGTTCCAGCAGCGGGAACTCCTCTACGACCTGTACGAGCAGCTCACGGGCGCCCGGCTGACGACGTCGTTCGTGCGGATCGGGGGGATGGCGCGCGACATCCCCGACGGGTGGCTCGAAAACGTCGGTGGTTTCATCGACCAGGTCGTGCCCGTGATCGACGAGGTCGAAGCGCTGCTGACGCGCAACCGGATCTGGCTCGACCGGACGCAGAACGTCGGCGTGCTGTCGAAGGAGGACGCCATCGCGCTGGGTGTCTCGGGTCCGGTGCTGCGCGCATCGGGCGTCGAGTGGGACGTGCGCAAGGCTCAGCCGTACCTCGACTACGACCAGTACGAGTTCGAGATCCCGTACGGCACGGTGGGCGACGTCTACGACCGCTACCTGGTCCGGATCTACGAGATGCGCGAGTCGGCGAAGATCGTCCGCCAGGCCGTCGACAGGATTCCGGACGGTCCGATCAACGCCGATGCACCGAAGATCGTGCTGCCGCCGAAGCAGAAGGTACTGACGTCGATGGAGGACCTGATCCACCACTTCATCATCCTGACGGAAGGGATCCAACCGCCGTGCGGCGAGGTCTACCACGCGATCGAGGGGGCCAAGGGCGAACTCGGCTTCTACATCGTCAGCGATGGTGGCCCGTCGGCGTACCGTTGCCGGATCCGTCCGGCGGCGTTCGTCAACCTCGCCGCACTGGAGAAGATGGCGATCGGCCAGATGATTCCGGATGTCGTCGCGATCATCGGGAGCCTCGATCCCGTGATGGGCGAGGTCGACCGCTGACGCGTACGGGAGAGAGTCGTGTTCGATGCCGAGTTCGAGAAGCGGGCCGACGAGATCATCGCCCGTTATCCGCAGCCGCGCGGTGCGGTGATGCCCCTGCTGTACCTGCTGCAGGAGCGCGAAGGGTGGGTCACGCTCGAGGGCGAGGAGTGGATCGCAGGCAAGCTGGGCCTGGCGCCGTCGTACGTCCACGGCGTGACGACGTTCTACACGATGTATCGCACGTCGGAGTGCGGAAAGTACCTGCTCCAGCTCTGCACGACGGTCTCCTGCATGCTGCGCGGCTGCGACAACGTGCTCGAGCACATCAAGCAGCGGCTCGGGATCGAGGAGGGCGAGACGACGCCCGATGGCCGCTTCACGCTCGTCACCGTCGAGTGTCTCGGATCGTGCGGGACCGCCCCGGTGATGCAGGTCAACGACGACTACTACGAGGATCTCGACATCGAGCGGGTCGATGCGCTGCTCGATGCGTTGGCGCAGGATCGACCGGTGCCGTTTCCCCCGGGCCCGGGCCCGCAGCGCGTGATGGTCGGGTAGCGCCGGCAGGCGCGGCGGAACAGCGGAGGATCGATGGAAAAGGTGCTGACCCGCAACATCGGGATCGACGAATCCTGGACGCTGCGCGTCTACCGGTCCCGGGGCGGTTACCAGGCGCTGGAGAAGGCGCTCGGGATGGACCCCGATGCGCTGATCGATGCCGTCAAGGCATCCGGCCTGAGGGGGCGTGGAGGCGCCGGCTTCCCGACCGGTGTCAAGTGGTCCTTCATGCCCAAGGAGCCGACCCCCGAGCGACCGAACTACCTGATCTGCAACGCGGATGAATCGGAACCCGGGACCTTCAAGGACCGGCTGATCATCGAGCAGGATCCGCACCAGCTGATCGAGGGCTGTCTCGTCGGGGCGTGGGCGATCCGGGCGTCGAAGGTGTTCATCTACATCCGTGGCGAATACGTCCACGGCGCGCGCCGGCTCGAGCAGGCGGTCGCGGAGACGCGCGAAGCCGGTCTCTCGGGGCGCAACATTCTCGGGCGGGGCTTCGACTGCGACGTGATCGTCCATCGCGGGGCGGGGGC
>JAJRXN010000360.1 GCA_024276295.1 Acidobacteriota bacterium | reverse complement strand
GCGGGACGTCTCCGTGCGAATCAGGCGAGGACGTCGAGCAGCGACAGCGTGCCGCCGGAGCGACGTGGCGATGCGACCGGCGGGGTCGGTGGCGATACGTCCGGCGACGGCGGGCCGTGCCGCGGCGCGGGCGCGGACTCCTGCGGCGCGGGCGACCCCGCGGACGCACGTCCTCCGTCGCCGGAAGAGACATCGACGCTGACCCGAGGCCCCTCCCCGGCCAGCGCCTGCCGCAGTTGAGGCAGATCGCGCGCGAGTTCGTCGGCCCGCGCCGGGTTCACGGCGACGAGACGCACGTGCAGCGCATCGCCGCGACGCTGGAAGCGCACGAGCACCGGGTCGTCGTCGTCCCGCCCGATGCGGATCGTCACGCTCGGCGCGCGGGCATCGGCCCGACCGATCTCGGTAACGATCCGTTCGACGAGCTGTGCGAGCCGCGAGCCGCGTGGGGGCGCCGGCATCGCGCGTGTCACCGCGGGCGCCTGCAGGGTCGGATCGGTGGCGGCGCCGATCGGATCGCCCGCGCCGCGCGACGACGCGACCGGCGCCGGCGCCGTGCGCCGCCCTGGCGGTCGCTCTCCGGATTCGCCGGCCGGCCGCCGGTCGATCGCCGCGGCGGCCCGCACCGGAGTCGTGATCTGCGGCGGCGTCCTGTCCGCCGGCACGGGGCCTCGGACATCCCCGCGGCCATCCGCGGCCGATTCCCGTCGCGCCGGAGCGTCGTCCGGCGCGAGATTCGGCGTCGCCCCGCGTCTTCCGGTGGCGGGAGGTCCGGCCGCCGGCGCAGGCGGGCCCGGCGGCGTGGACGTCACCTGGCGGGTCTGGGCGGACGGCTCCGGATTCGGCGGCGGCCCTTCGGGCAGTGGGCGTGCGGCGCCCCGGGAGGGGACCGGCTGCGTGCCGTCGCCACGGGAGTCGATCGTCCCGGCCGCGCCCTGCTCCGATGCGGACGTGCCGACAGGCCGCGCCCCGCGGTCGGGGAGGGGCCGAGCGGGTGGCGACCCTTGCTCGGCCGATCTCGGGAAGGCCGGATCCGGGACGACGGAAGACGGACCCGACGGCACGTCGCGCGGCACGGGCGCCGGCGCCTCGCGCGGTCCGGCGACCCGCGGCTCCGGCGTGGGCGCTGGCCGCTCCGCTGGCAGGCGCCGACCGGCCGGTTCCGTCGACCCGCTCGCGCGCCCGGTTTCGAGTGCCGGCCGCTCCGCGGTGCCGGAATCCACTGCGGTCACCGCCGGGGCCACCCCGCCGGCGGTCTCCCCCGGCGCGGCGACCGGCGGGTCTTCGGAGGGCACGACGTCATCGGCAGGATGCGGTCGGCCCGCGGCGGGCGGCGCGTCGCGCCCGGACGGCCCGGTGCGTGACTCCGGCGAGTCCGGCAGCCCGGATGCCGTGATCGCGGTTTCCGGCCGAGGGACGACCGCGGCCTGTTCCGGAAGCAGGACCGGGAACGGGACCGGGCGCGGCGTGCGCCGTGGCGGAGCATCGCGCGGCGCATCCTGCGGAACCGCCTCGTCGGCGGGCAGGTCCTCTGCGGGTGCCGGCGTACGCGAACGCTCCTCGAGCAGGGCGGCGAACGTGCGTCCGTCGGGTGGCACCGCCGCGGCGTCCGCCGGAACGGCGTCGTCGCCGGACGGCACGCCGGGCGCCGGGACGCCGGCGCCGTCACCGGGGCCCGCCGAAGGCGTGGCGAACCAGAAGGAAGCGATCACGCCCCCGACCGAAGCAACCGTCGTGCCACGGCCGACGGCATCGGGCGGCGCGCCGACCGGAGGTCCGTCGCCGCCTCATGGAGGTTTCTTCCCCGTGCCCGGAACTTCTTTCCGCCCTCCCGCCCGGACCGGCCGGCGGGAACTGGGCCGGGGCCGGATCAGCGCGCGCGGGGACTGCGCTCCCAGATCTGCTTCGAGAGCGAGGCGGCGACCTTCGGGTTGCGCGAGGCGAGGGCATCGAGAACCGCACCCGCCTGGCGCGGCTTGAGGGCCAGCACGACGTCGATCACGACGTCCTGGCGCTGGCCGTAGAGTTCCTCGAGCGCGCCGGCCGCATTGTCGGGATCCATCTGTCCGTAGGCCTTGACCAGCGACTCGAACGAGGGACTGCCGGAACTTTCGAGTTCCTTCTTCTCGGCCTCGAGGGCGGCCCGCTGGTCGACCAGGCGAGCCGCCTCCGCCTCGAGCTGCTGGCGAATCACCTCGAGCTGGCGCTCCTGCTCGATCAGCGCCGCCTCGCGGTCGTCGAGAGCCCTGTCACGCACGCGTACCTGTTCGACGAGCTTGTCGAAGATCTCCTCGGGCGCGACCGTCGGTGGACCGTCCTCGGCGGGCAAGTCGGAAGCACCGCTCGCCGTCGCGGGCGCCGGGTCGCCCTCCTGCGCCTCGGCGCGGGGGATCAGACCCGATGCCGTCAGCGCATCGACCATCACGACGACGTTGACGGCCAGGGCCAGGCCCAGCAGGAACGGGAGCATTCTATTCGTGCGCATCGGTCTTCCTCCGGGGCGGAACGACGGCGGGGCCGGCGATCGAAGGCCGGCGCTCGTCGCTTTCGTGCTGCTCGATGCGGGCCATCTCGCGCCGCCACGCGCGGCGTGCCCGGACCCGCGCCTTTTCGAGCGCATCGAGACGCTTCCACGTCTCCCGCAGGCGGCCGGCCAGTTCGTCCCGCCGCGCTTCCGCCTGCCGGCGGCTGGATTCCCATGCCTGTGCCTCGACGTGCAGCCGTCCGGAAAGTGCCGCCGCCAGCGCGACGTCGGCTGCGGTGACGCCGCGGCGGCCCTCCTCGACGACGGCCTGCATGACGGCCGTCGCGCGACGGGTCGCGCGCCCGGCCTGCTCTTCGGCGTGACGCACGCGCCCGCTCTCCTCGCCGAGGTCGCGGCGCTGCGCCTCGTAGCGTGCCCGGGCCGCGCGCTCGACGGCAGCGAGCCTGAAGCGGAAGCGCCGCATCAGGCCGGCTCCCCGGCCGCGGACGCCGCCGCCAGGTCGTCGAGCTGCGCCCTCGTCTGGTCGAGAGGAGAGGGGGCGCCCAGGTCCTGCCGCAGGAACTCCTCGATCCGCGGGACGACCCGGATCGCGCGATCGAGTTCGGGATTCGCGCCCTCGCGGTACGCACCGATCGAGACCAGATCGGCCGACTCGCGGTAGATCGCCAGCATGCGGCGCACCGCCGACGCCGCCAGGAGATGCTCGCCGGCGACGATCTCCGGCATCACGCGCGAGTTCGACGCCAGCACGTCGATCGAGGGGAAATGCGAGCGCTCGAACAGGCTCCGTGACAGGACCAGGTGCCCGTCGAGGATCGCCCGCGCCGCATCCGAAATCGGCTCGTCCAGATCGTCCCCCTCGACGAACACGGTGTAGATTCCGGTCATCGCGCCGGCGCCCTGTTCACGCCCGGCGCGCTCGAGAAGCCGCGGCATGAAGCCGAACACCGACGGCGGGTACCCCTTGGTCACCGGCGGCTCGCCGGTCGCCAGGCCGATCTCCCGCAGCGCCATCGCGACGCGCGTCAGCGAGTCCATCAGCAGCGTCACGTTGAGGCCCCGCCGGCGGAACTCCTCGGCCGCCGTCGTCGCCGCGAGGGCACACCGGACACGGCGCACCGGCGGCTCGTCGGACGTCGCCACGAACACGACGGCACGCGCCAGTCCGGAGGCGCCGAGTTCTCCCTCGATGAAGTCCCGCACCTCGCGGCCGCGTTCGCCGACGAGGGCGATCACGACGACATCGTCGGAAGCATGTCGCGCCAGCGCGCCGAGCAGACGGCTCTTGCCGACACCGGCACCGGCGAAGATCCCGACGCGCTGCCCCCGGCCGATCGTCACCAGACCGTCGATGGCGCGCACGCCGGTGGTCATCGGCTCGGTGATCCGCTCGCGCTGCATCGCGCCGACCGGCTCGCCGTGGATCGAGCGGAACGACCCGGCCGACAGCGGCCGGCCGTCGAGCGGTCGCCCCAGCGAGTCGAGCACGCGGCCGAGCAGCCGATCTCCGACCGGGACCCGCGGTTGCCGGCCGGTGGCGACGAGGCGGTCTCCGAACCGGACACCGCGCACGTGATCGACCGGCATGCTGTAGACCGTGCCCGACTCGAACCCGACGACTTCGGCCAGGGCGAGAAACTCGCCATCCGCGCTCTCGAGCCGGCATTCCTCGCCGATGCCGACCTGCGGACCGCGCGATTCGATCGCCAGCCCGACGGCCCGCCGCACCCGTCCGGCGCGTCGCGCCGGCAGCGGGGCGGCGGCGACCCGCTCCCTGGCCGCCGCCAGCAGCGCCCGCGCCTGTTCGAGCCGTTCGTCGGTCGAGGAGGTCACGCCCCACCTCGCAGTTCGCCGACGATCTGCTCGAGCACCGCCTCGAGACGCGCATCGATCTGCTCGTCGCGCCATTCGACGACGACCTCGCCCGGCCCGAGACTCGCGTCATCGACCAGTTCGACGCCGCGCGGCACCTGGCCGTCGTCGCCGGCGAGAATCCGCCTGCGATCCTCCGGGTTGACGTGCACCCGGGCCCCGACGTCGACGTGGAACTCCTCGAGCAGATCGCGCGCGACCCGCTCGGCGACCGGATCGCCGGCCTCGATGCGCGCATGGACGATCCGCCCCGCGATCTCCACCGCCAGCGCCAGCAGCTCGGACTGCAGGGCCTCACCGGCGCGTCGCTCGAGTTCGCCCATCCGCTCGAGCGATGCGGAGACGGTCTGCGCGAACCGCTGCCGCTCCTGCTCGACGCGCTCTTCCGACTCGGCCCTGCCGGCGGCCAGCCCCTCGGCATAGCCGCGCTTGTACTCCGCCTCGAGGCGCGCCTCGGGCGAGCAGGACGCCGTTTCGCGCCTGGCGGGACGGAACGGCTCGACGGCCACCTGCTCGATGATCCTACCGGGTGACAACGCCGGCCTCCTCGAGCGTGATCTCGCCGTTCTTTTCCATCTCGAGCACCGCGTCGACGATCACCCGCTGGGCGTTCTCGACGTCGGCGACGCGCGGGGCGCCCAGGAAGTCCATCTCCTCGCGCAGCATCTGCGCGGCGCGCTCGGACATGCCGCGGAAGAACTTCTCCTGCATCTCCGGCTCCGCGCCCTTGAGAGCCAGCGCCAGCGTGCCGCGCTCGATCTTCTTGAGCACGTCCGGCATGTCGCGGTCCTGGACCGACATCACGATCTCGAACGTGAACAGCCGCTCGCGCAGCTTCTGCGCCAGCTCGGCGTCCTTCTCCTCCAGGGC